>WJJN01000561.1 GCA_014729735.1 Candidatus Zhuqueibacterota bacterium | reverse complement strand
GGAAGGTCATCTCCGTAAGAATAGCTGACATCCCGAAATTCGATGTCCCCGGCAAAACCGCGGATCGAAGTATCTGTGTTTACGTTGTCTTTAATATGCGGTTCAACATCCATAATTTCCATCAACCGGCTCATGGACGCGGCGCCCTGTTGAATCATGTTCATGATCCAGCCGAATGAAATCATGGGCCATGCTAACATTCCCAGCCACACGGTGAACGCAATGAAATCGCCGATTTCGATATCATCCCGGGCAACAAGATGCCCGCCGTACCAGATAAGGATTATTGTTCCGATTCCCATCAAAAAAGTGAGCGATGAAAAGAGCAGCGCCTGGATACGGGTTAATTTAAGATTCAAATCAAGATATTTTTTATTGAGCTGATCGAAGTCCACGGATTCATTCTCTTCCTGCACATACGCTTTTACTACGCGCATTCCGGCGATGTTTTCCTGCGCCTTCGCCGTAATTGTTGAATATTGCGCCTGTGCCTGTTTGAAAATCCTGAATATATGCTTTATTGAGAATTTGGCTGCCAGTGTAATGAACGGCAATGGCAGCAGCGCCAGCAGAGTTAGTTTTACATCGGTAATCAACATCAGGGTAACGACGAGGATGAACAGCATCGAATTCCCGAAACCGTGCATGATACCCGGTCCCAGCACATTGCGTACCGCGTTCAGGTCGTTCGTGGCGCGAGCCATCAAGTCGCCGGTTTTGTAATTATTATAAAATGCCATCGGTAGTCGCAGCAAATGTGAGAAGAAATCGTTGCGCATGTCGTATTCAATTTTTCGGGAGGCACCGATCATGGTATAGCGCATCAAAAAACGAAAGATTAAATGCAGCACGGCAACTCCCACGAGGAGTAGCGAATACAATAATAATCTCCGCTCGGTAATCCCCTGTTCAATGCTGTCGATGATGTATTTTAAAATGCGCGGTGAAATCGTAAAAAAAACGTTGGCAAGGAAAATGTAAAAAATTCCCAGAATATATTCTTTCTTATATTTCTTTAAATAGATTTTTAATCGGAATAGCGGCTTGATGACTGCCTCCTTTCAATGCGTCGATTTCAAAAGTCGTATTCTACAATAAATTATTGCGGGATAGAAAAGTATTTTACTTTGTCGTATAAATCAATTAATTTACACCTTAATTTGGTAAAAGTCAACCAAAAAAAAAGACGCCAATAATTATTGGCGTCCTTGTAAATTAACTGATCTGCGTATTTAAATGCGCATTACTTATTAAGCGTTGACCGTTATCTCTTTTGCTTTGACTTTTTCAGCCTTGGGTAGCGTAACTTTCAAAATACCGTCTTTAACCTTTGCCTCTACTTTATCGGAAACAACTTCTGTAGGCAGCATGAAGGCACGTTCAAATTTTCCATAACGTCTCTCACAGCAATGGTATTCGTCTTCTTTGTGCTCCTCTTCCATTTTTTTCTCGCCGGAGATAACCAGATGGTTTTCTTTTAACGTGACTTTGATATCTTTTTCCGTCATACCAGGAACTTCAACCGTTACCATAATATCATTTTTTCGCTCATTTACATCAACTCTTGGTTGCCACATTGTTTCTCTGGTTTCCCAGCGTGTCGGGAAAAAGTCATCCCACATTCTGTGGAATTCATCAGCAAAATCATTCATATTTTTTCGTGGTACCCATCTTACGATAGCCATGATTAATACCTCCTCTATTAAATTAAATCAGTCTTAAGTTCAATTTGATCCATAGGAGAACAACATTTGTGCCATAGTTTTTGTGAACTCATATTGTATTGTTTTATAATAAATTAGACTAAATGGAATATAAATGTTATGAAAATGCAAGATTGTCCGGTTTGTGCAAGAATGATTGAATTTTGCTGCAAATTTTTCATGCTATGACATTATGACAGTTTACATAAATTAGCAGTTGGAGTCACCGATCATGCATTTTGTTATTGACATTCAACTATTAAATTCTTATTATATTACGATAAGAATAATGTCGTATAAAAGAGGGAACAACCCGTAAATGAAAAATACAGTTGTGGTCTCCGTTCCGATTCAGGAAAACTACAAACAGGCACTGGATAAAACCTTTCAAATCTTTTCTGAAATATCGCAGAAAATTAAAAAAAGCAAGCGCATCTTTATCAAAATATCGATTGACCATCTTTATGAATATCATTATATTGATAGAGAGTTATTACAACTAATTTTGGAGTATATACGACGACTGAATCCCAATGCCGGCTTGTTTGTGATGGAGAACAATATTCATGGTAATTTTACCCGGCTTTTGGCAAATCAGACTGGAATCTCAAAAATTTGCAAGCAGTATAAAGCGAAATTTCTGTATCTGGAAGAAAAAAAAGTCACAACCGTCACAATCGGCAGGGCAGATGATCGTTATCGAATTCAGTTCCCGGAAATGCTGCTGGATCATTTGATCGTTGAACGGAAGGATTGTTTCTATCTGAATGTTTCAGCATTGAGAACGCATTATCAAACCAGGATTGCAGGAGCATTGTTCAATCAAATCGGACTACTGAGTAAGTTATCGCTGCCGTTTCTGTATAGTGCGCATGTGCATAATATCATTCCGTATCTTTACGAATACATTCGACCGGATTTCACAATTCTGGATGCCAATGTGGTGCTTGAACACGGGATGATCCAGCCGGAATCTCTGATCGATAAAAATGCGATTTGTATAAATCGGTTGATTAGCAGTTATGATGCCGTCGCAGTGGATCGGGTGGCTGCCGAATGCTTACGTTATAAGCCGGAAGAGATCGAGCATCTGCAAAATGCGATAAATGCAGGTTACGGAGAAGGCTACCTTCGCAATATCGATATTAAAGGAAATATACCGAAGCTGCGGCAAAAAGCCCGGCACAGTCCCGAATTAACGCAATTACCGCAGAAAATGGATATTGTTATCGGTGAGGACAAAAGTGGCGTGGATAGCTGTCTCGGATTGATGTTGCAATATCTGCAAATACTTTTCAAAGATTTTGGCGGCGACCACCGATTTACGCTGCTTGCAGGAAGTAATTTTTCCAAAGAGCAGCTCGAACATTTACGAGATCCGGTCGTTGTGCTGGGGGCAAAAGCCTGTCGCGAAACCGCCCCGGTATTGCGAAGATTTGCGTACGAAGCCTATTACATCGAACATTGCCATGATATCCGGCAAATTATCGCCGTGCTGTTGAAGGTGCAGTCTATCAATAAATATAATCTTCTGGGTGCAAGTCCGTTCGCTACATGGAAAAATTTGTGGATAAGCCGGCTGTTCGGTTCAAAATATAAGTTGCCGTCTGTTAAGCGGGTGACGAGGAGATGGCGCGAACCAAAGAAAAAAATGATAGAAGGAAATTAATATGTGCGTATCGATTTATAAAAGGATTGGTTTTTTATTCCTGATTTTTGCTATTTCGTCCTGCGGAATACAACCGGCAGATATTATAATCCGGAATGCAAAAATAATTACGATGAATAAAAACAAACCGCGTGCCGAAGCACTGGCAGTTCGGGGAAATAAAATTGTGGCAGTCGGCAGCAATCTTATGATCGACAAATATCGCACGAATGAAACGAATGTTATCAATGCGCAGGGGAAGCTCGTAATTCCCGGTTTCATCGATGCGCATTGCCATTTTGCAGCAGGC
>WJJN01000560.1 GCA_014729735.1 Candidatus Zhuqueibacterota bacterium | reverse complement strand
GGTCGGATCAAAAATTCCGACAGTACACTTGAAAAAGTATGACGGCAGTCCATTTGATCTAAACGCGGCGGTCTCTCAAAAACCTACTGTGCTTATTTTCTATCGTGGCGGCTGGTGTCCGTATTGCAATGAGCACTTGTCGAAGCTGCAAGAAATTGAATCCGATCTGCTGAAAATTGGGTATCAAATCATTGCTATTTCTGTCGACCGTTTCGAAAACCTATCTCAGACTATTTCAAAGCAACAACTGAACTACGTCCTGCTGTCTGACAATCAGGCACAGGTGACCCGGGCTTTTGGTCTTGCCTACAAGGTAAGCGACGAAACTTTCGATATGTTGAAAGGACATGGATTGGACCTCGAAGAAGCCTCAGGACAGCAGCATCACATTTTACCGGTGCCTGCTGCATTTTTGGTTGGCACTGATGGCGTTATTAAGTTTTCATATGTTAATCCCAATTATAAATTGCGAGTTGATGCTGATTTACTTTTGGCGGCTGCTGAGGCAGAAGCAAAATAGAGATACCTGCATCGTTTGTAAAGCCCAATTCAAGGATATTAGAATGGCATTCAAATCGGGAAGCGGGAGTTCGGATATTTATGTGAATTGAGATAGATTTACTGAGAACAGAAGGAAAACAAGGTCTTGAAATGAAATTTAAGAAGAAAGATAATAAATTGCCAGAAGTCGTGATGCCAGTCGGCTCCCTTGAAAAGGTATTAGCCGGTCAAAAGGCATTGGTTACAGGAGCAAACTCCGGAATCGGGAAAGGCATTGCCGTTGCTCTGGGACAGGCTGGTGCTGATATTATCGTTAATTATGTTTCCGATGAAAAAGCTGCTCAGGATGTCGTCGGTAAAATAAAGGATGCCGGTAGTAAAGCGTTAGGCTATCAGGCTGATGTGTCTAATGAAGATGAAGTCAAAGGAATGTTTCAAAAGATGTACCGGGAATTTGGTACGATAGATATTCTCGTCAACAATGCCGGTATCCAGAAAGATGCGCCGATTGACGAGATGACTCTGGATCAATGGAAAGCGGTGATCAATGTAAATTTAACCGGTCAATTTATTTGCATCCGTGAGGCGATCAAAGAATTTAAGCGTCGCGGCGTAGTGAAGAAAGTTTCCTGTGCTGCCGGAAAAATTATATGCATCAGCTCGGTTCACGAAATAATTCCCTGGGCAGGACATGCGAATTATGCTGCATCAAAAGGCGGTGTAATGCTAATGATGAAAAGCATTGCTCAGGAAGTCGCTCCGTTCCGGATCCGGGTAAACAGCATCGCACCTGGCGCAATTCGCACTCCGATCAATAACAAAGCATGGGATACGCAAGAGGCATACGACCGTCTGATGGAATTAGTGCCATATAATCGCATTGGCGAAGTGGATGACGTCGGAAGAGTGGCTGTCTGGCTGGCATCTGATCATTCCGATTATGTAACAGGAACAAGTCTGATTGTGGACGGTGGAATGACGCTTTATCCAGGATTTGCGACAGGGGGCTGATCAACCATAATTTTTTATAAAAAGAAAGGATAGTACAATGCCATATCAACCCATCGAAAATTACGGAATTATCGGCGATTTGCACAGCGTTGCGCTCGTTGGGATGAATGGATCCATCGATTGGCTCTGTTTCCCTCATTTTGACTCTCCCAGTATTTTTGCCGCAATTTTGGACGATCAAAAAGGGGGGCGTTTTAAAATTGCCCCGACTGAGGAGGATGTAAAATACAAGCAGATATATCTGCCGGATACGAATATTCTGGTAACCCGATTTCATAGTGAACACGGAGTGGGCGAAATAACAGATTTTATGCCGATTTTTCATTCCGACTCCAGACATAAGCCGCATCAGTTGGCGCGGTCTGTGACTGCTGTTCGTGGTTCGATGCAATTTCGGATGCAGTGTCAACCTGCTTTTAATTATTCCCGTGATGAACACGAAGTTAGCTTGAATGAGAAAAACGCCAGATTCGATTCACCCTCTTTAAGTGTTATTCTAAGATCGAATCGCTCATTAAAAAAGGAAGCAAATAGCGTTTACAGTGAATTTGAATTAAACGAGGGAGAAACGGCGATCTTTCTTCTTCATGAACCGGAAATTGAATTAACGCGAGATCTGGAACAGGAAGTAAGCGACTTATTCCACAGGACAGTCGGATATTGGCGCAATTGGATTGCCGGATGTACTTACAAAGGGCGGTGGCGCGAAATGGTTTATCGCTCGGCATTGACATTGAAGCTCCTGACTTACGAGCCGACAGGTGCAATTGTCGCCGCGCCCACGTGTAGTCTTCCCGAGAATATCGGCGGAGAGCGTAATTGGGATTATCGATTTTCATGGATTCGGGACGCGGCATTCACGCTTTATGCGTTGATTCGAATCGGCTTCACAGGTGAAGCTGCGAGATTCATGAAATGGCTGGGAAAATGTACCAAGGATTTGAATGAAGATGGTTCACTGCCAATCATGTTCGGCTTGGATGGAAGGCGCGTCACTTCCGAAGAAATTTTGGAACACTTCGAGGGATACCGCGGATCTCAGCCAGTCCGCATCGGAAACAATGCTGCCGATCAATTGCAACTGGACATCTATGGCGAGCTTATGGATTCGGTTTATTTATATAATAAATATGGTAGCCCGATTTCTTATGATTTCTGGAATTCGCTTCGTCCTTTGGTAAACTACGTCTGCGAAAATTGGGATAAAAAAGATGAGGGCATTTGGGAGGTTCGCGGCGGAAGACAACATTTCGTGTATTCCAAGCTTATGTGCTGGGTGGCTCTTGACCGCGCAATCCGGCTGGCAAAAAAACGGTCTTTTCCTGCTCCGCTTGATAAATGGCTCTCCTGTCGCGATACCATTTATGAAGACATCATAAGAAACGGCTGGAATTCGAAAATCAAGGCATTCGTTCAGAGTTATGGCAGTAAAACGTTGGATTCGGCGAATCTGCTGATGCCGCTGGTTTTTTTCCTGTCACCAGTCGATCCCAGAATGCTGAATACACTGGATGCCATCAATCGCTCTCCGGAAAAAGGCGGACTTGTTTCAAATAGCATGGTTTATCGCTACAATATAATCGAATCTCCTGATGGACTTGGCGGTAACGAAGGGACATTCAACATATGCACTTTCTGGCTTGTAGAGGCACTGGCTCGTGCCGGTCGTTTCGACAAGCAGCGGCTGGAAGAGGCACGTCTTATTTTCGAGAAAATGTTGAGCTATTCAAATCATCTTGGACTTTACGCCGAAGAAATCGGAAACAGCGGCGAGGGACTGGGCAATTTCCCCCAGGCATTTACACACCTCAGCCTGATCAGCTCTGCTTTTAATCTGGACAGAGCACTGAATGAATGAAAATCGAATTTCAAAAAGTCATGATAAATATATAGCACCGATGATGGAAAACGCCGGACGCACTCTGGCGTTGCTTTCAAGTATGATTTTGGGTGCCACGCGAGAACTGGTAAGAGTCGTTGTTATTTCGTCTCGTTGCGCACCACATTGATTAAACTGCCTGCCAGAATCATTTCTATCTGCCGCTGGGACATGGTATTCCTGACTTGAAATGTGTGATTACTTTTCTTGTTAACCACAGCTATCGTATTCTTTTTCAGAAGAGTGCTTCGAAGGTTTTTGATGCTCAGTTCATCCCCCTGGCTGATTTGATCGTAATCTTCCGGATTTATAAATGTCAATGGCAAAATTCCGAAATTGATCAAATTCTGAAAATGAATTCTGGCAAAGCCTTTTGCAATGACGACTTTTAAACCCAGATACCGGGGTGCGATGGCTGCATGTTCACGGCTTGATCCCTGTCCATAATTTTTGCCGCCAATAATGAAGAATCCTTTTTCCCTGTATTCCATTGCCCGTTCATAAAATGAAGGATCGACTTGGCGGTACACGAATTTGCTAATTTCGGGAATATTGCTCCGGAATGGAAGCACCTGTGAACCAGCCGGCATGATTTCATCAGTGGATATATCATCGCCCACTTTCAGCAGCACTGAACCTTTGAGATTGTCCGGCAACGATTGAAATTGCGGTAACGGCTGAATATTGGGACCTTTTTCCAGTTTGATGTCCTCTCCTTTATCCGGCGGTTCTACAAGCATTTTTGTATGAATCTCAATTTTTTCCGGTTCTTCATATTTCGGATATTTCATATCCAATGTCCGGGGATCAGTAATTTTTCCGGTCAGTGCCGAAGCCGTTGCGGTTTCTGGACTGCATAAGTAAATCTGATCTCCTTTTGTCCCCGACCTTCCTGGAAAATTTCTGGGAACAGTGCGCAGGCTGATTTTTTGAGTGCCCGGCGCCTGTCCCATTCCAATGCATCCATTGCATCCCGGTTGATGAATTCTGCCGCCGGCTTCGATCAATTTGCTCAAGTAACCCATGGAAACGAGGTTCACGAGAATTTGGCGGGATGTGGGATTGATGTCCAGTGAGACATGCTCCTCTACTTTTTCACCATCCGTTATGAGCGCAGAAATGGCAAAATCGCGGAAACCCGGATTCGCCGATGAACCAATCATCGCCTGATAGATGGGTCTGCCGGCAACCTCTCTGACAGGTACAACATTGCCGGGACTACTGGGCATAGCGATCAGCGGCTCCAGCTCGGAAAGATCGATCTCTTCATATTCATCGTATTCCGCGTTTTCATCTGCAGTCAGTTCAACCCAGTCTTTTTCCCGGTATTGGGAGTTCAAAAATTTTCGTGTTTCTTCATCAGATGGAAACACAGTGGTTGTGGCACCCAATTCTGCTCCCATATTGGCAATCACGTGCCGGTCCATTGCCAACAGATTTTTTAATCCGGGTCCGTAATATTCAATAATCTTCCCGATGCCGCCATCCACATCATGGCGGCGCAGCATCTCCAGAATAACATCTTTGGCACTTACCCAATCGGGCAGTTTGCCGGTTAGTTTTACGCCCCATATTTTGGGCATTATCATGTAAAAAGGTTTGCCCGCCATTGCCAATGCAACCTCCAACCCGCCAGCGCCAATTGCCAGCATCCCTAATGAACCTGCGGAACATGTATGACTGTCCGATCCAAGCAAGGTTTTACCCGGAATCCCGAATCGTTCCATGTGTACCGGATGACTCACCCCGTTGCCGGGGCGGCTGTACCACAACCCGAATTTCTGGCAGGCGCTTTGAAGAAATATATGATCGTCAGCATTTCGAAAATCGGTCTGCAACAAATTATGATCCACATATTGTGCTGAAATTTCGGTTCGGACCTGCGGAACATTCATTGCTTCGAATTCCAGCATCACCATCGTGCCGGTCGCATCCTGGGTCAATGTCTGCTCGATCTTCAAACCGATTTCTTCTCCGGCAATCATTTTGCCTTCAAGCAGATGATTCTCTATGATTTTTTGGGTTACATTTTTTGCCATGCGGACTCTCCTTTAATCAAAAATAATAACAGCCGAAGGATCGAAAATTTGAAAAACAAAGGATTCCGTAAAAAATAATTGAACCTCTTTGCCATTATGCGATTCATATCCAATAGATAAGTCTGTTCCAAGAGTCAATCGAAAATCGCCGCTGCGCTCCGAAACCAGAAACGCCTCCGAAATGTTCTGGCTTACAATAATCGATCCTCCGATTAAATCCTCTATTTGCTTTTTCATTGGATAGCCTTTTGTAAACGCTGTCAGGCTCTGCCATTTTTCCGCGCCAATCACAAGAGAATAGGGTCCTTCGACTGTAGCATTTTTTAGCTCATTGATACCGCGGGCAAACACTGAGGGTGCCTCATCATTATTTTGGGGATACTTCATCGCTTTGTGCTCGGAGCTCTCTTTCAATCCCTTTATTTGAGATGGCTCGAAACCATAATAAATTGCATTTTCCTCGAATTTGGCAATATCTATTGCAGCTTTTTCCATCGCTTCCAATTCAACATCTTCCGCGCCCCGAGCGATATTATCAAGCTCCCAGAGATCTAATTTAAAAGAAACACGGGCTTCGATCAACGGACTTACCTGCTTGATGCCGTACTTCACATTTTCAGACTGATTTTCAGGAGTATATATTCTACCGGTGGAAACCGCCGCATAATCCCAACCCTTTGGTCCCTCGACATCGACAAATTTTCTGGCAGATAAGAATGCGTTGAAAATTTCTCTTGCCTGTTCCTCTATTTGATCCCACGCCTGATCAGAGACAGGTGCCAAAGATCGTTTTAAAATATCCATAAATATCTCCTTTCAACCTATTTTTTTATTTTTCCAATTCCGAGATCACTCGAACTTGAGCTATTATTGTTTTCTCCTGATTCACCTTCTTCTTCAATTGCAGTAATTTCCATTGAAGTGAACAGATACGTTTTCAGATGTTCATCCCACTGGGGCATATTTCTGCGAAGCCATTCCAAAGCCATGCACGCATGCTCGATTTCTTCATTGCGATTATGTTCCAAAACTTTCTTCAACTGTTCGTCATCTGTTGTATCAACTCTTTGATG
>WJJN01000559.1 GCA_014729735.1 Candidatus Zhuqueibacterota bacterium | reverse complement strand
GCAGTAAACATTTTTATCATTGTATATTGCCCGATTAGGAATGGAAAATGCCTTTTCAATGTCGGTGCCCGGTATATTGGCTTCCAGAAAAACACCGTTGTATAAATTATTACCTGACGTACGATTCACGTTGATGAACACTGGAATGGTTTGTGTCCGGGTATCGATAGACTTTCCGATCCGCTCGACAGAACCCTGCCACTCTCCGCTGATTTCGGAAGACGTGAAAGTCACCGGTTTACTGCGATCGATCCAGTTGATATCGAGAGCCTGCACCGGAACTTCCACTTCGAGATGATCGAGATTTATGATCTCTCCCAGCCGGGTTCCGTTTCGGGCAGTCGAACCGACTCGCAAATCCGCCGAAACAATGGAACCATTGAACGGCGCGTAAAAGTAGTGTTTTTCCAATCGTATTTGTAAGTTTTGCACTGCGTAAAATAGCTTGTAAACATTGAATCTTGAAAGAAAGAGTTTGATCTTCTGTTCATCGGTCTGTGGCAATGGCTGAAAGCACTCATCGAAGTCACAGCTATCAAAGTAGTTTTGCCACTTTTGGTATTCATCAGGAAAGTCCACTTTGATTTCCGGCAGTACCGTTGCCAGGGCTGTCAAGAAATCACTTTTAGTGGTATTAATATCCAAACGAATTTGGCGGTCATCGATTTTGAGTAGCAGATCGCCTTTTTTAAATGACTGCGCCGGTTGAAATGGAACGTCTCCCTGGAGCAATGTGCCTGCAACCTCGCTGAACAATACGATTGGTTGCGCCGAAGTCAACCTGCCATACGCAGTTATGCTTGTCGGAATGTTCCGGTATTCAACAACATCAGCGCCAACGACTTTTAATCGCTGCTGCTGAACGCGTTCGGGTGGCTCAGATTTCATACCGATTAACACCCGCATCGCCACAAATCCGGCGACTAATATCAAAATTGGTAATATGATCAATAAGCGTTTTTTCATAAAAATATTCCTGTGGGAAAATAAGTAAAACCGGTTATCGAGTGAACTTCCCTGAATCTTTTGGGGCAGTTTTAAGCAGTTGTCTTTTCTCCTTCAACACTCAAAGGACCACTTCCATAAAGAGCAACGTAAATAAGACCACCAATCATAGCCAGATTTTTCATAAACTGGATCTGCTGCATTTGATCTCCAAAATTGCTATGAAAAATCAGCGTAGTGGGGATCATGAAAATGATCAGTATCCGGGCTGCCCATTTGGCTTTGTAGCCAATTATGATGGCTAATGCACCGAAAATTTCAATCAAAATGGCTCCAATCAGCAGAATGGTAGTCAAAGGCATTCCGTGCATTTCCATATATTGCTGGGTACCACCAAAGTTAAAAATTTTGTTTAAACCAGAGATCAGAAAGATCACTGATAACAAAACTCTTCCGATCAGGGGATAAAAATTGCTCATGATAACCCTCCTTTTAAAAATTATTAGTGATTAGATGATTTTAATATGGAATTAGTTTCAAAAAAAATCAAAGATGGAAAAATTTTGCTAAATATTGTAATTTATATCGCTTAATGCACGTTATTATTGATTGTCAAGTTCCTGTTCCAGGGTCTCATATTGATGCAAACGGTGTAAATCAACACTGATATGTCCGGAATTCGATTTCTGGAACATATCTTTAAATTTTGCTCCCCAGATAATTTCATTAAAACGATAGGAGGTTCGAGCATGAACGATTTGCGAAAAAGTGTCGTCAGTAGCCGTAATCAGTATCAGAAATTCGGCTTCAGATTTTTTCAGATCCTTTTCCGTTAATCCATAAAGCGGGCTGTTTTTTTCGATAGGATGTACGATAGTCCAATGCAGGGGTAAAAAAGCGACTTTTCGTCGTTCTAATGTCATGTCGTAAAAGTGTCTGACTCGGCGTCCGGCTATTTTTTCCATTCGCGCAAAGGTCAATTTCACCTGAACTTCAATTAATTGATTATTACGGGCATTTGCAATTCGAAACTCAAATGCTTTTATATCATGATACGGAGCAATAATAGCTTTCTTGCTGAAAATAATTTTACCCACCGGTCGTGAAAATCGCGCAAACAACAGACCGGCAGCAACCGCGAATGTCAATAAACCAAAATACAGTTCAAACGTAGCTAGCAAATTTGCAGCAAATCCACTGGGATTGATATGTCCATATCCCACGGTGGTGATCGTCTGCACACTGAAATAAAATGCCTCTAAAAATCGACCAAATGTGGATGTCGAATGAATTCCCTGTAACGCCTCGGCTCCGCAGGCAATGTAACCCAGGGCAAAAATAAAATTAACCGAAAGAAAAAAAGCTGTCACGATTATATGAAATTTCCACCAGGGCATCGTCAAGAGCGCGTGATACGGACTGATGGAACTGAAAAACGATAAACCGGTGCGCTCGACATTAAAACTTCCATCCGGATTTAACAGGCGGAGTTTGCTTTGCTGTGCGACTTTCGAACCAAATCCAAGGTCCTTTAAATCTTCTTCGATTATGGTTTGTTTCTTTTTCAACATGCTTTTTTTATGTTTTAGCGGTGAGATTTCCGAGATCTTCAAAACCTCGGAAATCTATATTAGCTCCTGCGTCGCACGGATAAATTCTTGATTAATATTTCACACTCACTGCCACTCCATCGCGCAAAGGAATGATAGTCGTGAAAATATCAGTCCTGTCGTAGACAATGCGATTATATTTCCGTACTCCCTCAGTATCTTCGTCGTTCACATTTGGATCCACAACTCTTGTGCCCCATAGCGCATTATCTGTAATTAACATTCCTCCGGAGCGCAAGTGCGGAATGGCGATATCCGGAACGTCCGGATACTGGTCTTTGTCCACGTCATTCAAAATGATATCAAATGGTTCGTTGAATGTTTTCAATACGTCCTGGGCAAGCCCCACATGGAATTCTATTTTATGGGAAACACCCGCTTTTTCGAAATAATCCAGAGCACGATCTCTTCGGGATTT
>WJJN01000558.1 GCA_014729735.1 Candidatus Zhuqueibacterota bacterium | reverse complement strand
TTTCAAATGCGGACCCGATTCCTATATCAAACATTATGTCAGTGATGCCAGCCAGAGCCCGTATCTCACGCTGCAATTCGACGGGCACGGAAATGACGCAGGCATCATGACCCGCTGCGAGGCGTATTTGGATAGCAAGGGATTTTTTAAAGCGTAAACTAAAATTTAATCCGGAAAATGAATGCGTGAAATTAACAAAGGTATATTGAAAAGCTTTAATTGCTCTGCTTTTAGCTATTAGCTGTTGGCTAGTGGCTGTTAGCGGTGCTTCAACTTCCGAGCGGCATATCAAACTTCACAAGTCAAATTAGGTAGTAATTGTATGAAGACCACATTAAAAGCTTCGGTTAATCATAAAATACGCCCATTGCTGCAATAACTGTTTGTATTTATTTTCAGGCAGATCATCAAGGTAGGGGAGAGCCTGATTGATGTATTCGTGTGCGAGATTTTTGGTGTATTCCACGCCTTTTAAATCGATCAACAATTGTTTTACTTTTAGAATATTTTCGTCCGAGGCATTTTTATCGCCGAGAACCGAGATAATTTTTGCCATCTGTTGCTTCGAGGCATTGCGCAGCGCGTGAAGAAGAATGGTGGTTTTCTTGCCTTCACGGATATCTGAGCCCACCGGCTTTCCGAGCACCTTTTCATCACCCACGATTCCGAGAATATCGTCCTGCAATTGAAATGCAATTCCGCATTTGCCTGTAAATTTCATGATACTTTGTACAACCGGATCGTTGATATCGCTGGTGTTTTTTCCGATCATCGCACCTGCCATGCTGGAGAACTCGTACAGAATCCCGGTTTTGAGCCATAGCATGTTAACAACATCATCTTCTTCGATACTTAATATATCATTATTCTGTAAACCGAATTGAACATCGAGGACTTCACCGTAAACGAGCATATTCAGGACATAGGTCTGCAAATGGCGAATAATAGTGAGGATCGTCCTCGGATCATTTCCGTCCCGCAGCGCGCAATCGATGAAAAGCGTATTGCACCAGCCGTGCTGCACATCACCGGCAAGAATCGCGATATCCCTGCCATAATCCCGTGCTAACTCCGGCGATAGATTCATTTCATCCATCGCGGCAGTTTCCATCAATCTATGCACAGTCGGCTCACCACGACGCAGCGTATCGTTATCAATGACATCGTCATGAACCAGCGTCCATGTGTGAAACAGCTCCACGCCAGCGGCAGCGCCCAGAGCCTTTTTCTCATCGCCGCCCGTCAAACAGCAGGACATCAGCAGCATTGCCGGTCGCAGTCGCTTCGAGGGACGTTGCAGATACGTTAAGACCGCTTGTTTTATATGTTCGGGTTTTAAATGTTCTATAATGTCATGATTCAAAATAAAATCAGAAACTTTTTCAGATGTACGCTCGAGATACGCTTTAAATTCAGTATTCATTATTTGCATTCCTTTTGCTCGTTTTTACAATGGGTAAAAAATAACAAACATCGGCTATAAAAACAAGCAAAATTTTAATTTTATCCTTGATTATTAAAATTTATTATGTTATACTTAACTTAATTTACAGCCGAATAAATGAATCGAAGAAAATGCTGAATTCCCTGCAAAAATACTTTGGCTATAAAGAATTCCGACCGCTGCAACAAGAGATCATCCAATCCGTTATCGATAAAAAAGATGTATTTGTGCTGATGCCCACCGGCGGCGGCAAATCGCTGTGCTATCAGTTGCCATCGGTCATGCAAAAAGGACTGACGATCGTCATTTCGCCGCTGATATCTTTGATGAAGGATCAGGTTGATAGCCTGATTGCAGTTGGAATAAAAGCGGCGTTCATCAACAGTACGTTGAGCTATGATGAGATTAACAATGTTAAAAAAAATTTACAGAACGGAAAAGTGGACCTGCTGTACGTCGCGCCGGAAAGGCTTCGAATGGCAAATTTCTGGTCGTTTATTCGAATGCTGGACATCAGCCTGTTTGCTATTGATGAGGCGCATTGTATTTCAGAATGGGGACACGACTTTCGACCGGATTATCGCCAGCTTGCCATCCTGAAGACAGAATTCCCGAAAACTCCGGTAATTGCGCTTACCGCGACGGCGACACCCATGGTGCAGGAGGATATTCTGCGCCAGTTGCATCTCGACGATGCACAGACTTTCAAAGCGAGCTTCAATCGTGAGAATTTGAAATATCATGTAATCCCCAAAGGCGATACATATGGAAGATTGACGGAATATCTGGAGGCACATTCCCGAGAGTCAGGCATCATTTACTGCTTCAGCCGGAAATCGGTGGAAAATCTCACACTGAATTTACAGACAGATGGGTTCAACGCACTACCGTATCATGCGGGAATGGATAAAGCAGACCGCACCAAAAATCAGGAATCGTTCATTCGTGAAGATACGAATATCATTGTGGCGACAATTGCCTTTGGAATGGGTATCGATAAACCGAATGTGCGGTTTGTAATCCATTATGATCTGCCTAAAAATTTAGAGGGATATTATCAGGAGACGGGCAGAGCCGGACGCGACGGGCTGCCGAGTGATTGTGTCCTGTTTTATAGTTGGGGCGACCGAATGAAGATCGAGTATTTCATTCGCGAAAAAAGCGATGATAAAGAACGGGAAATTGCATATCAAAAGTTGCAGCAGATGACGGATTATTGTGAAACGCGGCTATGCCGGCGTAAAGTGCTGTTGAATTATTTCGGCGAATCATTTCATCACAAGAATTGCGGTGGCTGCGATAACTGCCGTAGTAGTACAAAAAGGAACGAATTCGACGGCACGGAGGCAGCGCAGAAATTTATGTCCTGCGTGGCACGCGTCAATCAGCGATTCGGTATTAACTACGTCATCGATGTGTTGAAGGGAGCGAAATCAGAAAGGATTTTTCAGAACAGGCATGGCAATCTTTCGACATATGGCATCGGGGAGGAATTTACGAAAAAGCAATGGCAGGCAATTGCCCGTGAGTTGATTCAATTGGGATATTTAAGACAGGAAAATGAGCCCTATCCAATCGTGCGGCTGACTGAGAAAAGCAAGGATGTGCTTTTCGGAGAAGAAAAGATTTATCTGACAAAATATGAAGAACCAAGAATTGCTGATGCGGTCGCACTACCGAAAACGCTTCATTCCGAACTATTTGAACGGTTGCGGCAGTTGCGTAAACGCATTGCCGGAGAAGAAGACGTTCCGCCGTACATTATTTTCCCCGATACAACACTCACTGAAATGGCAACATACTTGCCTGTGAACTGGGATTCACTTGGCAGAATCACCGGAGTTGGCGACAAGAAACTCAAACTATACGGACCCCGCTTTTTGCGGGTGATTGTGGGGTATTGCCAGGAATTCAATATCGAGCCGACAGGGACATCGCGCCCAAGGGCAAAACCGAAACGAAAGAAACGCTCCAAATCTGAATATGATACGCTGAATTTTTTACAACAGGGACATTCAATCGAGGAGGTTGCAAAAATACGGGATCTATCCTGCGGAACTATTTATGCCCATATCGAGCAGCTCATTTTAAAAGGCGAGGCGATTATTTTAGATCGTTTTATTCCGCGTAAAAAGCAGCGCAAAATTCTAAAGACGATTCGGCAAGTGGGAATCGATTATCTCAAACCCATAAAGGAAAATTTAGGCGAAGACTATTCGTATGAAGAAATCCGGCTGGTGCGGGCGAAAATTATGGCGGAAGAGATGCAAAAAAATGAGAGATGAGATTTCCGAAGCATCGAAAACTTCGGAAATCTTCGTGCGAGCAGCAAAAAATTCTATTGCTTTCTTCCTAAAATTTTATTGAATAGATTTCCGATGATATAATTCACCATTTTGGGGTTCTCTTTTAACCTGCGTACCGAATAGGCAAACCACTCCTTTCCGAA
>WJJN01000077.1 GCA_014729735.1 Candidatus Zhuqueibacterota bacterium | reverse complement strand
CGCTGTATTCATTTTCGCATCGGACTTGTGCTGATTCATCACAGATCGGCGATTAATTAAAATAAATATCGGAATCGCGACTGCCGGCAGAATACATGCCTGAAAAGCCTGCGAAAAAACCATCATCGTAGGCGGACGTTGTTTCAGAAATTGCAATCCGAATCCGAACAGAAGTCCGATAATTCCCAGAATTCTAAATAGCGGTGTGCGAATATCACGAGGCTTTCCGGTATAATCGCAAATCAACCAGGGCGCGATCAAAATTATTGGAAATACTGTTGAGAGTCCTGCTCCGGCGACTCCTAAAATCAGGATAAAAGCCGCTGTCTTTCCTCCTATCGGCTCTAACAAATGTATCATTTCCACTGTATTATCCAGCTTTAATCCCATTAAGTGCAAGGTCCCGGCTGATACCGCCATAATCGTTCCGCTCAGAAAAAGCATCATGCCGGCAGACACAAATGCATCCTTTTTTTCCGACCGCAAATTATCAATTTTCCAGCCTTTCTCTGATACAACGACACTACGCATTATGAAAACGGCAGCGGAACACGTTGTTCCTGCCATGGCAGCGACCAATTGAAAAGCACCATCCTGCTTCGGAATTCCCGGAATGAGTCCTCGAAGAATAACCGATAAACTCGGTTTCACCATAAAGAAAACGATAATGAAGCACAGTCCCATCATGATCACGAAAAATGTGAGAAGTTTCTCAAATTTTTGATATGCACCATACCAGAGCATGATGAATAATCCAATCGTCAGGAAGACCGTAATCCACAGCGTACTCATAATATCTCCGGTAAGCAAGCGAATTCCTTCCTGTAGCAGATCAGCAACTATCCCCATAATTCCCATCAGCGCTAGCAATTCACCGATAATCAATGCTACTAAAATGTAAATCGCTAAAATTTTTCCAAATTTGAAATTGCTTTTAATATTAAACAATGCCGTATTTCCGGTAACCAGTGTCACCTGTCCATAAGCAACCATCAAAACATAGGTGAATATACACGACAAAACCAGTGCCCAGAACAGTGTCATGCCGTGTTCTGCACCGGATTTTGCCATTGTGGTAACGCTTCCGGTGCCGATATTATAACCGATTAGAAAAAGACCGGGACCAACCGCAAGGAGTGCTTTGAGAATCTTGCTTGTAAATTTATTGCCCATTTAAATATTCCTTTTGTTAACCAGATTTTGAGAATTGATCTGCCCCCCAACGGGGCTGGATCATAAGTCTGATTTTTTTATAAAATGTCATTCCGGGCTTGGCCCGAAATCTCCTAATTATTAAAAAGTCAGGGGATTCCTGCATTCGCAGGAATGACACCAAAAAATGACTTTTGATACAGCCCCGAGTAACAGATTAAATTTTAATACGTTAAGTCTCCTTATCTTTTTAAGAGAGGGGGATTTAGGGGATGAGTTCAATAGATATAAGCTGTGCAAAGCCATTTGTACTTTTGTTTCGAAATTATATTTTTGATTATTGGAATTTATCAAGCCAAAGGCGGATGCGTCCTCCGGCGCATTTGTAATTTGTTGCTTGAATATTGTAATTTATGCAATTCGTTTTAGAATTTTGGGTTTATTCCAATACCTCATCACACACTTCATCCAGCACCCCAATCCCCTCTTCCAACGCATCTTTCGGAGTTACCAGCGGCGGACAGATTTTAATGCACATGCCGCCTTTGCCAACCGGTGCAAACATGAGTAAACCTCTCTGAAAACACTTTTCGTTGATTGCCAAAGCCGACTCTCCATCCGGTTCTTTTGTGCCGGGTTGAACAATTTGCAAACCGGCAACCAGTCCCTTGCAGGTGACATATCCAACTTGAGAAGGATGCTTTTTCTGAATCCGGACAAGAGATTGCTTCAAAATATGCCCCATATTCACAACTTGTTCAACTATATTTTCAGCTTTCATCGCTCTAATATTGGCGATTGCCGCAACCACAGGCAAGGGACTGCCGGAATGCGTCGAGGTCATACTTCCCGGTTTATAGAAATCCATGACATCATCACGCCCAATAACAGCCGCAATCGGCAGGGATGAAGAGATTCCCTTACCACACGCGATGAGGTCGGGTGTAACACCATAATGTTCGAAACCAAACCATGTGCCTGTACGACCAAATCCTGCCTGAACTTCATCGAAGATCAGCAGTGCGTCATTTTCATGACAGAATGCCTCTAACCGTTTTGCGTATTCCACAGGCATAAAAAACGGTCCGCACCCCTGGTACGTCTCGGTGATAACGCCCGCTATATTTTTAGGATCGACTCCCTGTTCATCCAGGGATTTGAGAAAAACATCGAATTCCCTGTTTTCGTTGAAAAAACCGTCAGGAAACGGTACATTCACAAACCCGGGATCATAATTAACAATCCATTCCTTCAACTCCGGGCTGCCACCAGCCATTTGCGCACCAAACGTGCGACCATGAAATGCATTCTGAAAACTGACGATAATGTGCTTCTTTCTGCCGCCATTTCGGATACCATACGTCCGGGCTAACTTGATCGTATTTTCAGTTGCCTCGGATCCGGTCGTTAACAAAAAAACT
>WJJN01000076.1 GCA_014729735.1 Candidatus Zhuqueibacterota bacterium | reverse complement strand
TGCTCGTGTTGGGATCATCCGGCGGTGCCCGAACGATATCGACGCTGGCAAATATCATTATCGCTGTGACGGTTTTTGAAATGCCGCTTCAGCAAGCAATCGATGCGCCACGTTTTTTTTACGAAGATGGCAAGGTTCAAATGGAAACCCGGATCGAGTCGGTGACCATAGAATATTTGAAGCAACTGGGACATGAAGTTCATTTGAGGACCGATTATAACGGATATTTCGGGATTGCGCAGGGGATCAAAATCGATAGCCGGACCGGCGAGCTCACAGGTGCCGCCGATCCCAGGGGCGAAGGGATTGCGGATCGAAATCAGATTAATTAGTGTTGATCTATTTTATACGCAGAGAGAAATGCCTCCAGCTCTTCCTGATATGAACGTTTACGATGGTACTCGTTCTGATTGGCAAAGTACTTCTTCACTTCTTCGAAACTCGATTGCGATACGGAAAACGCGGCAAAACCGCTTTCCCACGCGAAGCGCATGGTCATCAACCGGTTTTCATTCACCCAATTCGCCGTCCTTCCTTTTAATAGCTTTGTCAATTCATCGATTGTGTATTCGGCTGGCAAATCCACAAGCACATGAACGTGGTTGGAATAGACAAAATTAGCCGCCATGAAAATTTCTTTCAACGAAGAATACTCCAACAGATAATCCGAAATTTTGCCCCGTGCATCCGGCTCGATATATTTTTGCTGTTCCACCGTTGCCCACATTAAATGCAGCCAGCAGCGGCTATAAATCCGTTGTGACATTTTATCTCCCTGAAAAGTTCAAAATCGCTCTTCAGCCATTTTCTCCATCGACTCAATTGTGAGCGGCGCACATCCTTCCAGGCGGTTATTTATCAACAAATAGGCGTATTTCTTTTCTTTGATAGACAATTCGATCAGTTTCAACATGTCCTGCCGGGCAGCCGGTTGTTCTTCAACGATTTTATCGTAGGGACTGAATTTTTTGACGGTTTCATTATACGCCATGCCGGATGGCGTCAACATGCGTGCGACCATAAAATCAGCGGTTACGGAATCCAGCTTCAGTTGACTTCCTACTGGCGGCATATAAGACCACTGATTGAACACGTGCGCCACATTATGTTTTCGCAACACTTCAAAATATTCCGGGACGAGGAAATTTTTATTTCGAATTTCCACGCTGTATTGGAAATCAGTAGGTAGTTTGATAAAAAATTGATCCAGCTTATTTGCAAATTCTGTAACGGTCATATCGTTTTTTTTAATATATGAGAATTCAAAAATAAACGGTCCTGTATGTTCCATGAACACGTTCCTGTGCGGTTTAAGAATCGTATTCATGAATATCTTATCATTTAGAAAATTCGGATTCAATTTTTCCTTCATCTCATGATGATGATGTTTTTGAGGAAATCGATAAATAGTGATCTCTTCCCATACCTTGCTACAGGTTTTAAAATCTGCCGGCAGTTGACTGGCGTAATGTTCCAGCAGCGGTTCGGTCGGAGGCTGGTAGTAAAACAGGTCGATACCTACGGTTGAAAAGCGGTCGTCCGCAGCATATTCTGCGAGACAATCTTTTTTGAAACGGTATTTAGGATATTCCTTGAAATAAACAATCCCCTTCCAGCCCTCATATGCCCATGTCGAAGTACCAAAGTGAACATATTTTCTATATCCTTTTGACATATTTATTTCCTGATATTCAAATTATTCAAAAAATCTTTCAATCCATTTATATAGACATCACCGGATACTAAAAATCCGTCATTGTGACTACCGCTGATTTTTAAGAAATCTTTTGGTTCGTTTGCTATGCGAAAAAGCTCTTCACCAAATCGATACGGTACGATGTTGTCCTGCGGACTATGAATGATCAATACCGGAGATGTTACTTTTTGTAGATGATTCTTTGTGTCATATTCAAACTTCAGCAGCCATTTCACCGGTAGAAATCCGTAGTGTGCTTGAGCCATATCCAGTGCAGAAGTGAATGTCGATTCGATTATGAGAGCGCGAGGATGCACTTTTCGCGCCAGCCAGGATGCAATCGAACCACCGAGCGATCTGCCAAAGATGATAATGTCTTGCGCTTCGATATTTTTATTTTCTGTTAAATAACTCCATGCTGCGACTGCATCAATATACGTTCCCTGCTCGTCCGGGTAACCGTTGCTTTTCCCATAACCGCGATAATCAAATATAAAGACACTGTATCCCAATTTTCTAAATTGAGTAATGGAGTCCAGCCGGTCACCAATATTACCGGCATTTCCATGATGAAACAAAATTGCGCCCCGGCTTTCGGGTACCGGAATGAACCAGCCGTGTAGCTTAACATTGTCCTCTGTGGTGAAGTAAACCTCTTCATAATCGAACCCATAATCGTGCGGTGTAAACAATATTTTCTCTGCCGGAAAATAGAGCATTCTGCTCTGAAACAGATAAACAATTACACACAATCCGCCATATCCAATGGAAAGGATCGTGAAAATCGGTGTGATAAAGCTCCATAATTTTTGTAGCACGATATTCATTTTCGGTTATCCTGAATAGCATTTTATTCTGGTTTGCATCCATACTGTTTCGATACAATCTCAAAATTTCGGAAAATCCATTGCCTTTGAAATATAAGACATTTCTGCCAAAAACTCAACTATAAAAATGATTTAAATCGATATCTAACAAATGATAATTTTAGCCGTATTCAGAACAGACATCGAATGCACAAATAGTTGCAAGAATTTAAATAAATAATTGACTGTTTTTTTTATAATGATTATATTAACTCACCGACTTATTGAATTCTCAAATCGATAAACTGGAGGCTAACAATGAATTACAAATCTATTTTAATTTTCGCAGTCTTGTTTTTCTCAATATCGTTTAATCTGGCAATCGCTCAACCGATGTTCCATGCAGGAGTAAAATTTACCGGTGGATTCCCGCGGGGGGAATTTAATGATAATGTTGACAATACCGGCTTGGGATTAACAGGAACTTTTTTTTACAATATTGAGCACAAACCGCTCGCCATTGGTGCGTCCATGGGATTTCTGATTTACGGACATGATACAAGAACGGAACCCTTCAGCAGTGCTATTCCGGACGTCCGTGTTGACGTAACGACTACGAACAATATTTTAATGGGACACCTGGTTTTAAGGGCACAGTCACCTGAAGGGCTCGGTGGCGGAGCCATCGTCCCCTATTTCGACGCGATGTTCGGATTTCATTTTTTATATACCGAAACCAGCGTTAGTGATTCCGATGCATTCGGATCGGAAGAAGATATCGCCAGTTCGACCAATTACGATGATTTTACTATGAGCTACGGCGGCGGCGGGGGTTTTATGATTCGCGTTTACGACAGCTCCCGGGATGCAAAAGGTATCGAGGCAGTTTATATTGATCTCGGCGTCCATTTTTTACAAGGCGGAGAAGCCAAATACCTGAAAGAAGGAGATATTGATCGTTCCAACGGAAATGTAACGTACAATCCCAGCCAATCCGAAACCGATTTGCTGAATTTTCATCTTGGTGTCGCTTTTTATTTTTAATAATTATAAGAGGAGAGAGTTATGAGCAAAAAGTTTGTATTTGCAATTGTATCAATACTTCTAACCTCGATGTATGGTGCAGCCGAAGAAGGGATGTATCCGATGAGCGAAATCCATAAATTGAATTTGGAGCAACAGGGACTCGAAATTCCTGTTTCGGATATTTATAATACTGATGATATCAGTCTCATCGATGGTATTTGCCGAGTTGGCGGTTGTACCGGATCTTTTGTATCCGAAGATGGATTGATATTGACAAATCATCACTGTGCTTATCGTGCGGTTCAGGCGGCGAGTACCACTGAAAAAGATTATATCAAGAACGGATTTTTGGCAAAGGACAGAAGTGCTGAAATCGAGGCAAAAAATTACACTGTCCGAATCACTGAGTCTTACCAGGATGTTTCGGATGATGTATTGAGCGTGGTCAACGAGGATATGAATTTTTTCGAGCGCACTAAGGCAATCGAGCAAAAGATAAAGGAGATTGAAAAATCGGCGGAGGATCAAAATCCCGGAAAGCGGGCGAACGTGTCAGAAATGTTCACCGGCAAAACGTATGTATTATTCATCTATACATATTTGAAGGACCTCCGTCTTGTATATGCACCACCGCGCTCGATTGGTGAATTTGGCGGCGAGGAAGACAACTGGATGTGGCCCCGTCATACCGGCGATTTTTCATTTATGCGCGCTTACACCGCACCCGATGGCAGCTCTGCCGAGTATTCGCCGGAAAATGTTCCGTTTCATCCGAAACAGTACCTGCAGGTGGCACCCGAGGGGGTGAATGATGGTGACTTCGTGTTCATTTTCGGTTATCCGGGCAGGACTTACCGCCATCGCACATCGTATTATATTGCGTTCGAAGAACAGGTTCGGATGCCATGGGTGGTGGATCTCTATAACTGGCTGATTTCTTTGATGAAAGAAATGGGAGAGAACGACCGCGAGGTCGCATTAAAACATCTATCCCGAATTAAAGGTCTCTCGAATGTGGAGAAAAATTATCGCGGAAAACTGCTGGGACTGAAACGACTCGATCTCGTCGAACAGAAGCGTCTTGAAGAACAGGAACTGATGGAATACATTAAAT
>WJJN01000557.1 GCA_014729735.1 Candidatus Zhuqueibacterota bacterium | reverse complement strand
GGATGTGAACGGTAACCTGAAGATGCGCAATGGCGGCATTATGTTCGATGATGGTTCTACGTTGACCAGCGCCGAAATGGGCGGCTCGGCAAGCTCTGTATCAAATCAGGGGACAACACTGATTACCTCTGATTCGGATGAGGACGGCTCCGGGAATATCGATTTAATTACCGGCAGCACCACCCGATTGACGGTGAACAGTAATGGGAATGTGGGGATTGGTACAGCCGGAACTCCCGCCTATAAATTAGATGTTAACGGTGATATGAATTTTTCCGGAAGCCTGTATCAAAATGGAAGTCTGTTTAAAGCCTCACCCTGGTCAGAGAGCAGCACATATCTTTATACTAATAAAAAAATTGCAATCGGTACTGTCGGTACAGGTTATACATTTCAGATATTGAACGACGACGCCCAAATATTCCTCAACAATGGTGGCTATTCTGCGTTAAGGTTAGTTGCCAATAAATATAATTCGTATGGCTATGTTGCTGGCTCAAGTAATAATTCCAAAATACGATTTCACAACAATGACGATATATCAATTAGAACTTATAGTAGCGGTTATTGGAGCAATCCTCTCTACATAAAGGCAAATGGAGATGTCGGTATTAATACTGTCTCACCCAGTTATACACTCGATGTTGGTGGAAATATCAATTTCACCGGAACATTATATCAAAATGGCTCGCAGTTCCAAACATCGAAATGGAATTCGAATGGTGATTTTATCTATTATTCTGACAATGTCGGAATTGGCGTGTCTTCCGGAGATGGTAATTTAAACCTTCCGTATAATTATCCCGCTATTCTTTGGCGGAGTGGCACAAGATATAAAGGAGGTTTTCGATGGGATTATAATGGTGGTGAAACCATGGTAATGGGAGTTGGCTATGATGGTACTAAAATGATGTTTGCAGTGGGATTTGATATTACTGCAAATACCGGATCATCCAATCATCTTCCTACTGATCCGGAATTAACAATTACAAATAATTATGTGGGTGTTAATAAAAAATCTCCTGCGACCACGCTCCACCTTAAACAGCGTGGCGCCGACAGCGGTCTTAGAATAGAAGCACAAGGCTCCGAAACTGACTATTGGGACATTTGCTTTGGCAGCACTGATGATAATTTAAATTTTCGATACAATGATTATACTGTATCCTGGATTAACACTTCAGATGGTACCTGGCATGATAGATCTGATATTCGATTAAAAGAAAATATTACAGATCTGGAGCCGGTTCTTGATAAAGTCATGAAAATTAACACATATCGATATAATTTTAAAGACAAAAATAAAAATCAAATTGGATTTATTGCTCAGGATCTGGAAAAATATTATCCGGAATTTATCTCGGAAAATAATGGCTACAAAGGCGTTGGCTACGCTAACCTCACTCCGGTCCTGGTAAAAGCAATTCAGGAGCAACAAGAGATTATCGAAGCACAAAAGAATGAATTAGCAGAATTGAAAGCTAAAATGGCAAAGTTCCAGTCTGCAATGGATGAACTTGAAGTGATGATCTCAACTTTGAATCAACCAAACAGTGCACAAAGAGGTGACTGAGATACGGAATTTGATCCTGTTCTTAAATTCTAAATCAGTCTTATGGAAAAATAAAAATAAAGAGGCGATCTATGAAAAAAATTATACACGTCTTTCTCCTCGTTTGTGTGCTTGGCTTGTTTTGCCCATACGGATCGCAGGGGCAGGAAACATGCGAACCAAATTATTCCGCGCCTTATCAGACGCTAAACGGCGTCACAGCGCCGGGTAAAATGGGTAACAATCAATTCAATACCATGATGACCGTGGGGCAGCCATTCAATACGACTGCCACGAATTACTCGGTCAACAGTGTGGTACTGGGATACTGGAGCCGGTATCTAAAAGAACCGCGTCCTCCAATCGTTCAGGCAACGGATGGCGACTACCAGGACATGGTTCAGATCCAATGGACAGTAGAAGGCGACTACACCGGACCACCGGTAACAGGAGACGAAGTAAAACTCTACCGCAACGGGCACATACTTACAACTCTACCAGTGTCACAAACCGAGTATCTGGATTTCAATGTTTTTCCCGGAGAATATTACACGTATGGCGTTACCAGCTCCAACAAAATGGGCTCCAGTCATACGGATGATAATATCGGGTTTTTGAATCCAAACGGAGTTATCACCGGACATGTGGAAACACCCAGTGGCAATCCTGTGATCGATACCAAAGTATTGCTCACACCTAATCTGGGGCTTTCTGCCTTTTTTGACGGTAGCAGCTATATCTATTATTTTGACAATGAAACCAGCGCCAACCGGCTGTTCGATGGGCTGAAAGGGAATTATACCATAGAAACCTGGTTTCGATCTATTAATAAGCAACAGCAAACCATCTTTTCCGCAGTGGATTCGGCAACCGCAAATACTTATATTCTGCTCGAAATTACGGAAAATGGTCTGGTTCGCTGGCAACACTCCGCTGCCGCCGGTGGTGAAGGCAGCGAGATTGTCACTGTAAAAGATTTTACGCAGGATAGCAAGTGGCATCATCTGGCGGTTGTTTTTGAAGATAATGAAATGAAGATGTACGTGGATGCTGCGATCATGGGCACTGCCACAGCAGAAGGACCGGTAAATGATGATGTCGAAATCATTCTTGGCAAAGGAAGTCCGATCACCCATGAAAATTACCTTTACGGACGCCTGGATGATTTTCGAATATGGAGTGCACCCCGTACCTGGGAGGATATTCGCAAGTATATCAACATAACTCTCTCCGGCGATGAAGAGCATCTTGCAGCTTACTGGAAGTTCGATGAAGTGGAAGGTGACATCGTCTTCGATCTGACCGCAAATGATGTGGACGGCAATATTTGTAATATCGAACGGGATAATTTAACCGCACCGGTTTTCGTGGGCGCTATTACCGACTCAGTGGGGAATTACAGCATAAAGAATATCTATTATGCCGGTGGAACCACGTTTACGGTAACACCTAGCAAGCAAACCGTTATCGGGCGCTCCCTCAAATTCGATGGTACCGATGATTTTGTGAGTTTCAAAAATCAGCGGATCGATATTACCGGCGGCTACACCATCGAGGGCTGGTTTAAAACCCGAGCCGAAAACAATCAAACCATTTTTGCAGGAGTTGATCCGGCAAACGGGTCATACAGATTGAAGATTGAAACCACCAACGAAGGAAAAGTCAGTGTAAGCCACCTGTATGCCACGATTACTTCTCCTAAAAAATACAACAATGAATTGTGGCATCATTTCGCCGTATCATATAACGGCACCGAATTGAAACTTTATGTGGACGGCGCAGCCCAGGGATCGGCGGCAATGCCAACAGAGATTCCCAATTTGACCGAGTTTGTAATTGCACGGCAGGCTCCCGAAATTTCTGCCGATTATTTCTTTGGATATTTAGATGAAATCCGTGTCTGGAATTCCGGACGCACGTTCGAGCAAATCGGCGGCACCATGAACCAGGTTCTGGAAGGTGATGAATACGGGTTGATCAATTACTGGCGTTTGAATGAAGGCAGCGACAAGCTGGTAAACGATGACATGGGCAATGTGAATGCCGGTGTCATTCAGGGAGCCGGCTGGTCCGAAGACATTCCGCTGAACGAGGTCTTTGAGCACACGTATGAACCGGAAAGCCGGCGGGCAACGTTGAATCACAGCAATACATCCGTGGACCGCATCGATTTTACTGACAATTCACGGATTGCCATTAGCGGCTATGTACGTTTCGAAAATACATCCTGCTTTCAGGAAGGTGTGGAAATGCTGGTCAACGGTGAAAAACAATGGCCCCCCATTTTCACAAATGATGAGGGCAAATTCGTGCTCGAACTCGAACCGGGACGAAGTGGTGATATTTTATCATGCACATTCAAAGATCACGAGTTCAATCCGCCTTCTATCGAATTGCCCATGATCACCCGTCCGATTACCGGATTGTATTTTAATGATAAAACCAACTATCGCGTGAACGGCAAAGTTGCCGGCGGTAAAGATGAATATCCGATCACACCGTCGCAGGGACAGATCGAGGTGACCTTTAGCGCGGTGAGTGGTTGTTTCGATACCACGGTTGTGCCGAATACCAGCACTGGCATGTTCGAAATTGCCGGACTGCCGCCGCTGATTTACAACGTAACGAT
>WJJN01000556.1 GCA_014729735.1 Candidatus Zhuqueibacterota bacterium | reverse complement strand
TTTGAACCTTGCCATCTTCGTAAAAAAAACGTGGCGCATCGATTGCTTGCTGAAGCGGCATTTCAAAAACCGTCACAGCGATAATGATATTTGCCAGCGTCGATATCGTTCGGGCACCGCCGGATGATCCCAACACGAGCAGAGGTTTATCATTCCGCATCACGATGGTCGGCGCCATGCTGCTGACCGATCGTTTCCCAGGCTCCACTGCGTTTATATTGAGGGAGTCCTGCGAGAAATTAAACAAACCGTTATTGAACAAAATTCCGTATCTAGGGTGGGTAACGCCGGAACCGAAATAAAAATTGATTGTGTTTGTAAACGCCACACAATTTCCTTCGCTGTCGACGATGGAGACGTGGGATGCGTTTTCAGACTCATATTTCGAGGCAACCGGAGAGACACGAGTGGGACTGGCACTCAGCGTATCTATTTTCGATCGGACTAACTGCGCACGTGCCGGTGTGAGGAAGTTTTCGCAACTTACCGGCTCAAAATCCGGATCGGCGGCATACGTTTCGCGATCGTTTAAGACATGTTTCAGCGCCTCGATGAATACATGGACGTATTCGCCGCTGTTGAAGTGCATTTCTTTCAAATCGAATCCTTCCAGTATTTGCAGCAACTCAATTAACGCCGCACCGCCGTAACCTGGAGGCGGTACGCTGATAATTTCATATCCCTTGTAATTTCCGTTCACTGGTTTCCTTGTTTTGAGACTGTAGGAACTCAGATCGTTGCGTGTCAACAATGCGGTGTTCAAATGAAAGTCATCCGCAATTTTATCCGCAATGGAACCGTGATAGAAATCAGTAAGTCCCTTTTCGATAATTGTTTCGTATAAGACTGCCAGGTCCTCACGCGTCAATACCTCTCCCTCGCCAATCGGAAGATAATGTGGATAATAAATTGAAGAAGTTGCGGAATTCATATCGATCAAATCATAGTACTGGGTAATTTTTTTGTAGAATTTAAATGACACGGGAAAGCCGTTTCTGGCAAGTTCAATAACAGGTTGTAATATCTGCGCAAGATTAATTGAACCGTATTTATTCAATAAAAATTCTGCACCCGCCACCATTCCCGGAACACAAATCGAGCGATAACCGGTATAAGCGTAAAACCGAAAAGATTCTGAGTCACGATAGAGCAAAGCAGGATTTGCTTCTTCAGGTGCCTGTTCCCGGTAATCGAGAACCAGGGGCACTGAATCATTTTTCATCTGCACGATTGCAAATCCACCGCCGCCCAGTCCCGATGCCCACGGTTCCACGATTGGAAGTGCAAACATTGCGGCGATTGCTGCGTCCACGGCGTTACCACCATGCTGGAGTACGGTAGTAGCAGCCGCTGTTGCGAGATGATGTGCTGTTGTCACCATCTGCTGATTTTCATTGGATTCTTCCCCCCTGATTATCGTGGTTAAAAATAACGCGATAATTAGAAATTGTCTCATATTTCAATCTCAATTTATCTTGATTTTCTATTGAATATAAATATACAAGCAAGAGTCATTATTTGCAAAATTATCTAACTGTTGGTATAATTAACAAACCATTTCTATTTTGTGATAAAAAAGCCTTATCATTATTTCAAAATGATCTCGAACAGCGAATAATGCTCGAAAATCGTTGCCCACATTCTTTCGTGTCCGCCAATTTGCGTAAAACAGGCGCGCACGCCTATCTTCTTGCCAGACTCCGGTTTAAAATCGATATAGTTATTTGCAGGAATTGCTATTTTGATCATATTCTTCAATTCCTGTGTTTTCGTTGCAAAATGTACATCTCTTTCATCAATGAGGTGACCAAAACGAGTGATATATTCCGGTTCGTCATCCCAGATTGCTGCATCTCCGCGGCTCAAATTTTGGCTCAGTGTGCGTGCTCTTTCGGTAGCATCCATGACCCGAATCTCTGTCAGGCGGCTGGAAAACGGATCTGCGACAATGCGTAAGTTATCTCTGCCATTCCACCATCCGTCGTTATTCAAATCGAGATCAAGGTGTAATTCCACCGGTGCATTTACGATTGTGGAGATGTACAAATAGCGATCATCCCAGCTCGTGTAAAACTTAACGCTCAAAGAATCACCGCCTGCGAAATAATAGGTCGAAAAATCCAAATCCGTGGAGACGAGATAGAAATTATCCAACTCGCCCTCAAAATCCGGGATCAATCTATTCACTTCATGAAATATTTTATTCAAGGGAAATCGATCGTCACCATCAATCGTGCTGTCGTCATCAGAATCCGAATTGTTCGGATCGCTTCCGCGGTAAATTCCCGAGATGAATTCATCAAAATCGCTGTGTCCGTCGCCATCTGAATCGGCGCTTGTGGAGTCACTTCCGAATCGCAATTCATCGAATGGCAAGCGGGGATCTTTATCCGGTAGTTGATCTCCATCGAAATCGACGGCTTCTCTAATTTCACCCCATGGCTCTTTTATCTGAAGATAATCATTGAAATTACGGAGTATCTCTGCCTGATAACTGAATTTACTACCAGCCATTTGCGCGTATTCAATCGGCTGATCGCCGTTCCACATAGAGGAAATACCGCTTTTTTTATAACAAAAAACATCGAGACCTTGCTGTAGCGTATGCACGTATGGAAAAACGAAATGATAGTTAACCGAGTCGCTTGCTCCCGGATAAATCGCATCCCGTGAGACCGGATAATTAACATATGCAAAGCCAGTTCCCGCGCTCTCCTGAGAGATGCCATAATTACCTCCTCCGATTGGCGGCGGATAGATCAATATGACAATTCCGTATTGACTTTTATCTATATCTGCATTATTCAAGTCCTGTTGTACATATTCCGGAATCATAGATCCGTTTTTCTCAAAAAACAGAATGGATTTAAAATCCGGGATTTCGAGGAATTCGATATTCAGATTTATCTTTGCAAACGAATTTCGCCAGAAGAATTCCCGTGCCAGTTTAATTCCGTTTTTCAATCTAATTATTTCATGTTGCGGGATTTGCATTGCAACTGTATTTGTATAGCACAAAGTTAATACGTTAACAGTTGCAAATCGTATTTTTTTATTTGAAGAATCCTGATAGGTGGGATTTTGGGAGTGACACCGCTGAATAGCAGGAAGATTCAAAAAAATGAAAATCCCGAGTAATGTTGCACGTCGTTGCGTCTTGTTCACAAAATTGCCTCAAATATCGTTTCGATAATCATCTAAATAATACAAAAATCGTGCTAAACATTACTCAGGGGAAAATATATTATTTTTGCAGTCCCTCGGTTTTCGCACCATCGAAATTTATATTATCGAGTTTTGCACTTGTCAAATGGGCGTTTGTTAAATCGGCGTTCGAAAAATTGGCATTCGTAAGATCTGAGCGTTCCAGATGAGCTCCGCTCAAATTCGCCGCTGCAAAATTGGATTTTTTTAATGATGCACGCTTCATGCGCGCCGATTTCAAATTTGCTTTTTCGAAGTCAGTATTTTCCGCGTGCGAACCGAAAAGTTTTACATGTTCTAAATCAGCATTTATGAGGCTGGCATGCTCCAGATTTGTGTCCTGCAAATTTGCATCTTTCAGAACTGCGCTTTCGAAATTTACATTCGTCAGATTTGCGCCAAATAGAAATGCGCGCTCGAGGTTTGCATTGCGGAAGTTGGCACCTTCGAGATTTGTATTTTGCAAATGAGCATCTGCCAGATTCGCTCCTGCAAAATCAGCACCTTTCAAATTTTCATAAGACAAGTCGATACCGGACAAATCCTCACCTTCCAGAGAGATCTTTTGTTTTACTTTTTCAATGACT
>WJJN01000075.1 GCA_014729735.1 Candidatus Zhuqueibacterota bacterium | reverse complement strand
AGCGAGATTGCTAATAAGGTTGTGAGATAGGTATTGGGACTGTATCAAAAGTCCGATTTTCTCATTTGATGTCATTCCGGGCTTGTCCCGGAATCTCCTAATCAATAAAAAGTTAGGAGATTCCTGCATTCGCTGGAATGACACCCAAAAATGACTTTTGATACAATCCCGCAATTTTGACTATTTATCCGAATGCAGCCCTACCCGGTTGCCTTCGCTATCAATAAAATGAGCGATAAATCCGCTCTCGCCAATGGACGTTTTGGGGACGAGTACCTTGCCTCCCGCTTTTTCAATCTTTTCCAACTCGATATTCACATCGTCACAGCTAAAATAGATATATGTACCGGTTTTGGATGGCACATAATCTTCGCCCTTTATAAGTCCGCCGGTAGCGCCATGCGCATTCATGTCGCCTTCAATAACGGCAATTTGCAGCGGACCCATTTCCAACATCTGATATTCATAGCCAAATACGTCACGATAGAATTTTTTAGCACGATCTATATTTGTTACCGGAACTTCAAACCAGATAACCGGATTCATCATGGCTTCTCCTTCTTTAAAATTCTTAATAATTTCTCTTGCTTAAATTTACAATTTTTTCTATATTTTGGCAATAGAAATTATTTCTCCTGAAAAATATGACCAGGCAAGAAACAAATTCCATGTTGCAACGGTCAAATATATAATGACGATTAAATGGAGCAATAATGGATTTTAAATTTTCAAAAGATCAATTTCACCACATCGAAATTCCGGATATTTTCTATTCGCAAGCCAGCCAGAAAATGTTCTCATATTGCATCGAGTGTAACAAGTATTTATTAGAAGATGGAGTTCAATATTTAATAGAGAAAGCAATAAAGCGCTACCCCAAATTCGAGTCCGATGATACGGTATTTGAATACGCAATTTGTATGGATTGTTACGACGAGATGCGCAAATCATTCTCAGAAATTTCGCTAAAACGCATCGAAGAATATTTTAACAGTAACGTAGACTGGGTTGAACGACGTATGAAGCTGTTGCACCAGAAGGAGCCGCATTTGCAAGATTGGCTGTCAAATTGTCTTGTAAAGAATACCGCAGCAGAAGAATTGACCGAATATCAAATCGCTTGCCATTGTGATGGCAAGGATATGCTATTCTCTTTTTTGCCGTACCTTATCAGTGCCGCTGCCATGGATGAGATCGCGAATCTGCTTTCTAATAAAACACTCGATGCAATTAACGGATTCCGGGATCGCTTTACCAAGTATCCGCCAGAGCTGCAGGATCTTTTAACCGGCAGACCGGTAATGTTGTTATGATGATTATTTTCTTAATATAAATTAATCATTCATTCAATTATTTAAAGGAGGGAGATACCATGTTAACGACGAAGCGCGTCGTACTTACTACTGTCTTAGGATTTCTGTTTGGCATTTTTTGCATGTATCTTGCAACAAATAATCCCGATCCGGCGAATGTATTGCCATTAAGTACTCGGGTTCTAATCGTCATCAGCCGTGGTTTGCTTGGTTTCACTATTGGCATTAGCGCGCTGCGTATGTCCTGGTGGCTACACGGTATTGTGTTGGGTCTCGTGTTAAGTATTCCAATGATGGTACCAGTCCTCGATAATTTCTTCATTGCGTTGGGAACACTGATCATGGGCGGCATTTATGGAATACTGATCGAACTGATCACTGTAAAATTATTCAAGGCGCCATCTGTCGGTCAGCAGGCAATCAGTTAATTTTTTTAAAATTTAAAAATGAAAAAGGCTTCCCTACTATATTGGAAGCCTTTTTCATTCTCAAACTAACCGCTATTCGATCACTAATTTTTGAGTTTCCGCCGTTGCCAAAAGCAGATCAGCAGCAATCCCGAACCGATCAGTATTAACGTATTCGGTTCCGGTACCGGATTCGTCTCCACCAGATTCGCGGTTTCAAAATTAGCGGATAGAGCACCATTGAGAGTTCCGCCAAGTGTGCTGAACAGCAACTCCCCCTGTGCGAGATAAGCGGTTGATGTTCCGGACCAGGATAGTGACTCGCCGATAAATGTCGGGATCCAGTAATTGATCACAGGACCGAATGTCGGTCCGTTATGCGATCCTTTTGACGTTGTGAAATACGTCCACGGTCCGACCGGCAGATCCGAAAAATCACCAATAAAATTTGTCAACGGGCTGGGATACGTCGGCGAATCCCCAAAAATGAACCACCTCCATCCCTGTCCCGGTGCCCAGGTATTATCATGATTATCCAACACCAGTGAAAATTCATAATCATATAACCCGGGATGAATTGTGTTGATTTGATAGTTGAGCGTCAATGCAGTCGCAAACACTTCATCAACAACTCCACCGAGTGCCAACAACACAATCATAAAAACAAACAAACTCAACATCATGTGTTTCATGTGTTCCCCCATAGTATATGCAATAAATTGAGCGTGCTCAATCCTTGATGTATTATACAAAAGTAATGCCAGGAATTAAGCCGAAATAGACACTATTAAATTTCAATAACTTAGGTACTAGTCTTAAAAAAGGGAAGACTCAAAAGTGTAAAAATTCTTTACATAAAAATCATAATATTTCTGTATCCTGCTTAAATTTAATAACCTGCCTCTATGTTAGATTCCTTTACATTGCAATCGAGCGAGCTTTGAAAAATTAATATTCGTTCAAATGAAATTATAGCTTGATTATTGAAAAAATTATGTTTAAAATATAGTCTTTAATATCAGTGTGTTATCAGATTCGAAATCGCTATTGTTGAATAGAAAACAATTAGTTTATGCACTGGCATTTGCTGACGGCGCCATTCGGCTATGCAGTGATGCTAACACGTGATATTGCACCGGACTTATGAACAGGACTTAATTTTATCAAATATTCCGTTAACGCAGGATTTGTAATGAAAGAAAATGGCAAATTACACGAAATTTTAAACCATAACGGCTTCGACGCAAGTGATATTGTACCAATCAAAACAGGGAAATTCAATAGTTCTTATGTATGTACCATTATAAAAGATGCATTTGGGCGTCTAAAGGAAAATAACAAAGTGGTACTGCGAATTGCGCCATCGGATGATGCCGGTTTCATTTTTTATGAAAAAAACATGATGGCGCAGGAGCCGGCTATTCATCGAATAGTCAGTGAAAAGACTTCGATACCCATTGCACAAATTTACACCTACGATGATTCCCGAGCGATTATCGATCATAATTTTTTAATCATGGAATTTTTGACTGGCACACCTCTTTCGGAAGTAATGGTGGATTCTCACCAGCGAGATCGTGTGATGCGCCAGACCGGTCATTATCTGCGCGAACTACATGATAACTGCCGCACAGACAAATATGGCTATCTTGGCGAACATAATTGCATGGAACCGCAGGAAATGTGGCACGATGCATTTAAAATTATGTGGAATAAACTGATCGACGATATTGTTCGTTGTGCTGTTTACGACAATGATGAAGCAAAAGTCGCCCGTGAGGCTTTCGACACGCACCATCACCTGTTCCATCGTGACGTCCCGTCGTCACTGTTGCACATGGATATATGGGGACAAAATATCCTGATCGATGACAGCGGCACAATAACGGGAATCATCGATTGGGACCGGGCACTGTGGGGTGATCCGGAAATCGAATTTTCGGTGCTCGATTACTGCGGATTTAATAATCCCGCCTTTTGGGCTGGTTATGGTTGCGAGCCGGAGAAATCACCGGAATTTAAAATCCGAATGAAACTTTACCATCTTTACGAAGTGCAAAAGTATCTTATAATCTGGACATTGAGACGCGGCTCACCAAGCAGAGTTATGGATTATAAACAGTATTCACAAAACGCGCTTCAGGAATTAGCTTCAATGAAATCTTTTAATTAAAATGGATAAGATAGAGCATGAAAAGATCTCGAATCAGAAAAAATGATCCCTGTCCTTGCGGGAGCGGATTGAAATTTCAGGAATGCTGCATGAGATTTTCAAATGAAATTAATTTGCGCGAAATTATCCGTTTCTACGTCGAAGCTTCGCCTGAATTTGAGAAAGATTTACAGGAGCGAAGCCGGGATGAGGTTTCTTATGATAATGTTGTTTTAAATGAGTTGAGAAGCGGAAAACCGATTGAAAAGGCACTGCATGTTGCAGGTGTAAGATATCCCGACGAAGCCCTGCATTTCGATTCGGATACAATTGGCGATATTACTGTTTATTATGATTTTCTAATGAGTCACGAATTTATAAAACAGCGCATTCATGAATTATCAAACTAACTCGTTTAAAAGCTATCATGAAAAATTCTTTCCTAAAAATCCGTCGCTTTCGTCAGGATGATGAGCAGGAAGTTATTCGACTCTGGCGCGATTGCGGCTTGCTCGTACCGCAGAATCATCCCAAACACGATATTATCCGAAAAATAGCGACCAGTCCGGACTTATTTTTCGTCGGTACATTATCGAATAAATTGATCGCTACTGTCATGGCAGGTTATGATGGACATCGCGGCTGGATCAATTATCTCGCAGTATCACCGCATTATCGAAAACGCGGTTTGGGTAGGCAAATGATGGAATTTGCCGAGAAAGAACTTCTAAAAATCGGATGTCCCAAAATAAACCTCCAAGTTAGGCAAAACAACCTGGACGTAATTCGATTCTATCGGGCAATCGGCTATAAAGATGATCATGTGGTAAGTCTTGGCAAGCGACTGATTTCCGATCCTCCTTATAAAATTGAACAGTTCTAAAAACCGACAGGTTACAAATCCATTACCATTGCCTTACGGAATCAAAAAAAATCTCCTCCATGTAATAAACTTTTTGCAAATTTCAATAATTATTCTATATTAATTTGTTAAGTAGAGTTAACAAACCGTACTGTGTATTTTGGAGTTGAAATGGATGTTAAACAGAAAGTAAGTATTCCTGCTTCTGATATTCTTTTGAGAAAACTTGCTTCAAATAAAATAGAAGATAATTTTGACCCACTTTCGAATTGGATCAATCGGTATCGCATTTTGCCTGTTACTTACCCTCCGTTGGCAAATGAAACCATTGGATATTTAGTAATTAAAAAGAGAGTTAAGAATGATAAATCGTTTGAATTGCAAATCACACAGCGTCTTCGCTTGGAGGAGGAAAGCCATTTTTTCGGCGCGCATATTTTAAAAGCAACTATTCTTTGCAGAAACGATGCATTCGCTACGCCTGAACAGTGGGAATGGACCAGTTCATACAAACATCAAAATAGCAACACCGAAATATTGCGCTTACAGGAGACTGCGACATATAAGGATGGTCGACTTGAAAGGGAAACCAGGAACGGTGTTTTCCATTCTGCTATTCAAGGTTACTTTTCTCTGGAATGGTGCTTGTTAGAAGCTATTCAACGGTTCCATCCTGT
>WJJN01000074.1 GCA_014729735.1 Candidatus Zhuqueibacterota bacterium | reverse complement strand
TGTCAGCGAATATGTGCTTGAAAATCGCCATGCGGACTGCGGGATGCAAACGATATTCTTCATGACGCTCTGCCGCATGAACGGAATTCCCACACGCTGGCAATCGGGCTGGGTTACCGAGCCCGGTGAATCCGGCATGCACGATTGGGGCGAGATATATTTTGAACCGTACGGATGGGTTCCGGTGGATGTTACTTATGGCTTGCGAAAATCCGGCGATGATACAATCAAATGGTTTTACATCGGCGCGATGGACAGCTACAGGCTGATCGTAAATGACGATTATTCGCATCACTTCTATCCTGAGAAAATCCATCACCGTTCGGAAACAATCGATTTCCAGCGCGGGGAAGTGGAATGGAAAGGCGGAAATCTTTACTTCGATCAGTGGGATTATGATTTTGATGTGGAAGTAATCGAATGAAGCTGCGCATTGTAATATTGATGACACTCACTTGTTTAACAGGTGTGTTAAATGCATCACAGGAAAATGGTCAGCGACCGAAAATCGGGCTGGTTTTATCCGGTGGTGGCGCCAAAGGATTCGCCCATATTCCGTTATTGAAAATGCTGGATTCCCTGGACATTCCCGTCGATTATATCGCCGGCACAAGCATGGGAGGGATTGCCGGTGCCCTTTACTCGATTGGTTACAGTGGCAAGGATTTGGAAAAACTGGCTTATCGACAGGATTGGGAGGAAATTTTTACGGATAAGCCGCGGCGGGAAATATTGCCATACTTCCAGAAAAAAGAAACCGGAAAATATCAGCTTGAATTCGGCATGAAAGGATTCAAACCCGTCACACCGAGTGGGTTGATTTACGGACAAAAAGTAGCACTGCTATTTTCAGGCTTAACCTTCCCCTACGAACAGGTCGAAAATTTCGATCAACTCCCCATCCCGTTTCGGTGTGTGGCTATCGATCTTGTTTCAGGGACTGAAGCCGATTTGGCAGAAGGTTCCCTTGCCAAAGCTATGCGAGCGACAATGGCGATTCCCACTATTTTCAGTCCCGTGGAATGGGGGGATTCACTCCTGATCGATGGTGGATTTATCAATAATTTGCCGGTGGATGTTGCGAAAGCAATGGGGGCAGAAATTATCATTGCATCGGACGTGGAAAGCCCGTTGCTTTCAAAGAAAGAGCTGGACAATGCGATCGCAGTTTTGAATCAAACGATCACTCTGCTGGGCATCGATAAGAAAAAGCGAAATTTGAAAATGGTGGATATTCTCGTCCGCCCCAACATGCGTAATTACACTCCCGCAGATTTCGATAATGATAAAATTCGGGGCATAATCCTCGAAGGCGAAAAAGCCGTTCGCAGCAAACTCGATGAATTAATCCGGTTAAAACAATCCTATAATATCGGTCGGGTTCTCGCTGATGCAAACCGCTCATTTCTCACAAAGGGTCCCAAAATTTTTCAGGTGAATATAACCGGACAATCAACACTTCCTTTTGACTACATTTACGAAAAACTGGATTTCAAACCAAATGAAACATTTCATCCGGATAGCCTGGAAAAGCATTTGAATAATCTACGGGAGACTGATTTCTTCTCAGAGGTGGGATATGAAATAATTCCGGCATCCGACAGTCTCGTAAAGATCACGATTCGTGTGGAAGAGTTGAATAAACCGATCATCAACACGATTTTCATTGAAAATAATAAAAACCTTCCGTTCATGTTTATTTACCGATTGTTAGGATTCAAACCAGGCGATCGGTTGGATACAAAATTATTGAACGAACGCATAATGAGAATGTATGGATTGGGATATTTCGAAAGCATTTTGTATGACATTGAACTCATCGGCAACAATTTGGTCAATTTAATATTGACCATTAAGGAGTTACCATTACGACGACTACGTGTGGGATTGCGTTATGATAACCACTACAAATTGACTGGCGTCGTGAGTCTTCAGGCGACAAACCTGTTAATACCCGGGCTCCGTATTGAAAATGAAGTTCAGTTTGCCGGGATTCAAAAATTTAATTTCAGAATTTCATATCCTTCACGGGCGCTGGATACACCTGTGTATCCGCTCGCCTATTTCAAGTACAAAAATATTCCCACGAACATATTCGATGAAATCGGCAACAGAATCGCTAGCTACAAAGACCGCTCGAGCACATTCGGATTCGGCGTCGGTTTTCTGCTCGGCAAATCCTATAATCTGGTTATCGATTATCAACAGGAATATCTGAATACAAAACCCAGAATCGCTTTATCGGATCCGGTTATGTTCCCGGAGTGGAATGATAACTTGCACTTGCTCCACGCAGAGTTGGACATCGATTTATTGGATAATGTGCTATTGCCACGAAAAGGATTTTTAGTTTCGGGTAAATACGAAGGCAGTTTCAAAGAATTGAATTCAGATGAAAGCTACCAGCGCATCTATTCTGCGGCAGATATTTATCATACGATTTGGAAGAAACATACACTTCGGGCTTATGGATTTTATGGCTACAGCTTTGGTGATATCCCGATGTATAAATTAATGAATCAACATTATTTCGAAAAATTCATCGGCATGAAATACGACCAGCTTTTCGCCAGCAGACTGGCAATTTGTCGCTTCGATTATCGCTTTCAGCACAAGAAGGATATTTTCTTCAAATTGATATTCAATGCAGCCTTTCATATCGCAACCGATTTACCTGAGCAGTCGAACAATTACCATTATATGCGAGGGATTGGACTGGGCGTGAAATTGCTGTCACCTATCGGACCAATCGAGCTAATTTATGGATATGGAGATAAACGTCTTGTAGATCCCCGGGCAGGGCAGCATGTGTTCTATTTCGAAATGGGACACGAATTTTGATATTTTGTGGACTGAGAAAGTTTTAAGATTTCCGAAAACCGGAAGATTTCGGAAATCTAATTTTTATTCTCTCGATACTGATTCATAGGTAATTCAATCAATGAAGTGCGCGACAATGCTTTTTCGGGGTGTTCGAAAAATCGCTCTTCGAACGTTTGATTCGTCAAATATCGTTTAAGAGCTTCCTGAATATCATTGCTCAATGTGACATCGCCTGAATTCATAGCATTAGCTCCTTTTTTAACATGCCCGTTCAGAAAGTTCTTAATAATGCAAGGGACATGCCAGTTTTAACAAAAGAGGCTAACACTCCTTAAAATAAAGACAAATCGATTATTTAGATCAATAATTCGACTCAGCGAGTGAGCGAATTTCATTCAATAAAACGGCTGACTGATCAGAATTCAGTTAGCTCTTTTTGGATGTCGATTTCTGAACTTTTTTCTCAGCTTCTTTGATTTGTCTTTCTTTGTACTTCAATTTATCCTTTTTCTTGACTATTTTTTTAGCGACTCGCTTATTCATGATATCACCTCATCTGTTAAAATTCAAAATCCTCTTCGCTGAACTTGACCGCGGAAAATTCTCTTAATTTTTTCTTGAAAACATCCATGATCTCGTTCAAACGCTGGTCGGTTTTTGCCTCGAAACGCAGCACCAAAACCGGCTGAGTGTTCGAAGCCCGAACCAGTCCCCAGCCATCTCCAAACAGAACACGCACACCGTCGATGTCGATGGTTTCATAATTCTGATTAAAATATTTTACAAGCTCATCGACAACTTTGAACTTTTCCTCATCCGCACAATCGACTCGGATTTCCGGTGTGCCCATAAAAAACGGGATTTCATCTACCAACTGTGCCATTGTTTTATCAGTTCGGGAAAGTATTTGCAGAAGACGACCTGAAGAATAAATCGCATCATCGAATCCGAAGTAATCATCGGCAAAGAAAATATGACCGGACATTTCCCCGCCGAACGGTGCTTTGGTTTCTTTCATCTTTGCCTTTAGAAGCGCATGCCCGGTTTTCCACATCAACGGCTTGCCGCCGAATTTCTCGATATACTCCGGCAAAGCCTGTGAACACTTTACATCAAAAATAATGCTGGAACCGCTATTTTTTTGCAGAACATCTTTTGCAAATAACGCCATGAACCGATCTGCGAAAACGATATTCCCCTGATTATCGATTACACCGATGCGGTCCGAATCGCCGTCATAGCCAATCCCGAGATCCGCCTTTTTTTCCACGACTTTCTTGCGCAGTTCTACGACATATTTCGGAACCGTGGGATCGGGCAGATGATTCGGAAAACGACCATCCGGCTTGCAAAACAGACATGTTACTTCACAGCCCATATCTTCCCATAATTTTGGCGCAATTTCTCCTGCAGTACCGTTTCCCGCATCAATGACGATTTTGAGTTTTTTATCAAGCTTGATTTTCGATTTGATCATTCCGACGTAATCTTCAACAATTTCTTGTTTACGTGTATTTCCATTTCCCGATAAAAAATCACCGGCTTCGATCAGTCTTCTTAATTCCTGAATCTGCTCGCCGTATACCGAACCGATTCCCTCGCACATTTTCAGCCCGTTAAATTCAATGGGATTGTGGCTACCGGTTACCATAATACCTCCATCCGCACCGAATTTCACAACGCTGTAATATAAGATCGGGGTGGGTACAACACCAATGTCGATAACATCGCCACCGGTTGCATTAATACCACGAATAAGTGCACTTTTAACTCTATCTGAAGACAAACGAACATCACATCCAACCGTGTATTTTTTGTAACCTTTGCGCCCCATGTATGTTCCGTAAGCCTTTCCGATTTTCTCAACCGTATCATCGGTTAAATCAGTGTCCGCAATTCCGCGGATATCGTATTCTCGAAAAATATTCGGATTAATCACCATAACGACCACCTCCACATTCTTTTATGTCAATTATTTGATCGGGAAATGACGACTCTGTCAATCCCGTTTAGGTCTTTTATCACTTCTATATCAGCAAAGCCGCTCTGCCGCAAAATTTTTTCTACTGCATCTGCCTGCCCCATTCCAAGCTCCAAAGCAAGAAATCCATTTTTTTCAAGCAGATCAGGAGAAATTTCTGCAATACGGCGATAATATTTCAATCCATCGTCGCCGCCTGCCAGCGCCGAGTGCGGTTCGAACTCACGAATTTCTGCCGGGAGCTCTGCAAAATCTGATTCCGGAATATATGGCGGATTCGAAGCGATCACATCGAATTTTCGATGGAGCAGGAGGCTCAATTCCGGGTCAAAGATATCACCGGTCAGAAAACGAATTTTATCAGCGAGTTCATGAAGCGCAGCATTTTCTCTGGCAACCGCGACGATATTTTCATCGATATCAATACCGATGTAATTAGAATCACCAGTCTCATGCGCCAATGAAATGATGATATTGCCGCTTCCGGTACCAATATCCAAAACAGAACAATCTGTAATATTCTTTATTTTTTCACTCACTGTTTCTACCAGCAATTCCGTTTC
>WJJN01000073.1 GCA_014729735.1 Candidatus Zhuqueibacterota bacterium | reverse complement strand
GTGGTGAAATTTGACATCCAGGCGAGGATGAACGTATTTCCCCGGTCGTCGGTGATGGTTTCCTGGGCATAATAATGCCCGCTGAAATCGAGGGGTCCTTCGTTTTCCGGAGTGAACCGGAGTGTTTCACTATCAAACTCGCCGATAAAATAATTCGTGCGGTCGATGGGAGCATCCGTGGAAGCGGTGAACAGCCATCTGCCATCCAGGCGCTGGAATTGCGGGACTTCGAGGTTGCGGTATTTGTGTTTCGGGACAGTAAACAGGTTGCCCCTGTATTCCCATTTGGTGAGGTCATCGTTGCGGGCTTCGAAAATGGGGACAGGCACGAAATTTTCTTCGAAAAGGTCGGCGCAGCAAATCAAGAACGTGCGCCCGTCTTCTTCAAATACAAAGGGATCGCGCCAGAAGCCATCGTAAGGCGGCAGCACCGGATGATCCAGGGTCAGGACCGGATTTACGCCATCGTGCGTCCATTCGGTGAAATCATCATCTGTAAATTGCGCCTGCCAGAACATCATTGCACCGCCTCTGTTTTCCGAGTAAAAGGCGAGCTTCCTGCCATCTCCGGTGATGATTTTCCTTATAGGCACTGGACAAAAATCCGGTCAAAAAAATTTGTTCGAACGAGTTACTAAAAAGTTCAGGAAACGAATCAAAATTATAGTAACCTACCTAAATGAACAAAGTTGTCTCCAAATCATGCTTGGATTAGTGAAATTATTGAACTAACACTTGTGGTGTCAACCTATTAAGGATTTATTGATTAATTTACCCAATTAATAATATCGAAACTGTCTTTGAAATTTGAAAATATTTGAGAATATAAATCAAACTATTTTTCAATTCTAATTTGGCGTAATAACAAAATAGTGAAGAAAAGGATAGAAATAATGAGAACATTTTCAATATGATATATAAATTTAAACAAACAACTAAAAGAAATACTAGCTATTCCCCAAAAAAATAAATTGATCACAAGTTGTCTATCTACAAATTTATTCAGACCTTTGAGAATAAAAAAATTTATTAATACTAAAATAATAGGAAGTAATAAATAAATATCAAATCCATGAAGGGGAAAAATTATCAATGAGAAAATAGTCCCAAAGAATAAAAAGTCTATGAAATCCAGTTTAATTTTTTTAAATGTAATTTTAATAGCATTCTCCTTTACACTTTTGATAATAATTAATTAGATGGAGATGAATGTAAAAATTCATCTCCATCTTTTTTAATCTAAATCATAGTTATCCACCATACGCTTGACACAATAAATATGATGCGCCAGCAAAAAAAGGTGCGCCATATGGAGCTGCCATACTTAGTGCAGCAAAACCCATAATAGACAGCAAGCATTTCATATTTCCACCCTGAATTTGTTCCATTTCAGAATTATTTAAGGTTTTCATATAACCTCCATTTTTTTTATAGAAATGAACAATTTCCCTGCGGCGAAGGGATTAATTAGTGCCGCTAAGCCGATGTTCCGGACCATCGAGCTTTTTCAATATATGTTCGGGTTTCGACTCTCCACGTATTTTGTCTACTAGGCATCCTGATGAATCGAAAATAAAAATTTGTGGAGTCGCTGTGCTACCCAGACTACTTTTTGCTTGCTTACCCTGAACAATTCCCCAGCTTACATTATCTGATCTTGACAATATAGGAAATAAACTTAATAATTCACTACTAAAAAGTGATTTGTCAGTAGTAAGTAAATAAATCCGCTTAGTTAAGAATTTTGCAATATTATCATTTATTATTCTTAACTGGTAGATACAGTGTTTACAACGAGGATGAAATAAAACAATAATTGTATCTTTTGTACTGTCAGGTTGAATCAATTTAGGTCCATCTGCCGTTAAACTATCTAAAGGTGTCAGATGAGTTCCGATTGGCAAAACTTCTGGTTTGGTAATTAAATGCATCAGCCAGATCAATGAACAAAAAAAGCAGAGCATATATATCGAAAGCAAAATACGTTTTTTTTTCAAGATAACTCCGTTTAGTTATTGATTTTTACAAAGTACAAAACGAAAATCCATTGAAACATAAGTAATGCTATCCATATACAGGTGCTTAAAAGGTAAGCATCTAATCTTTTTAGTTTTCCTGTCAAATAAAGCCCTTCCGCGACGATTACGCACCATAATGTTTCAAAAATGTTTATATTGCCGAGGAGTTGATAAACAGCAATTGGATAGTGTTCACCGTCTAATAAGTTTGTCAAGGAAAATGGAACGAAAGCCATGGCATGGGAATTTAATTGCTCAACTGGCTTATTAAGCAGCCATACATTTTTAATAAATGTGGATACAACAGCTGGTACTGTTGCACAGGAAATAATCCGAAATAACTTTCCAAATGAAATATCGATCAGTTTCATTACAAGTGGGAATTGGGTCAAGAGTGTTACAAATGTAATTTTTATTAGCATAATAATCGGGATAATCAAATATGTTAAAAAGTTAACTCTTTTTTGAAATGTGTAAATTTCATCGATTCTCGAGATTTCCAATTGATCGGCATATATATTATAATACACCGCTTTTGTCAAAACGAACTGTTGCATAATCCATATATTTATGTATGCTCCAGCGAGCAGTAGAAGAAAAATATGCCAATTTTTAATATTTGTCTTATTTCCAGAAATCCCGAATTTCATAAAATAAGCTCTTTTGAGTCCTTTAGTTCAGAATACCATTCCCATATTTAATACCTTGTTGACAAGAACAAGAATATAGTTTATCCAAATATTGTATGACGTCTTTGGGACAACCATATTTTATAATTTTTCCATTATCGATTAAATAAGCAATATCAGTTTGTGAAATTGCTTGTGTATTATGAGTAATCATCAGAATAATGTGTGATTTTTTATATTTATGAAGAATTTCAAAGGTTAGTCTTGAAAGTTCAAGGTCCATAGCATTCATCGCTTCGTCAATTATTAATAAAGCAGGTTCATTAAACAGGGCACGCAAAAATCCTATCATTTGCAATTCACCTCCGGAAAGATGCTGCCCGTCTTCTCCAACTATTGTAAACAGACCATGCTTAAACCTTGAAATAAATTGTTCGAAATTGTATTGTTTGATTAGACGATTCACATGGTCATCTCTATTTAAGTTCCTTCCAAAAATAATGTTGTCAGCTATCGTACCATTTATTATTCGGATGTTCTGTGGAACTACTGAGATTTTCTTTCTATATTCTTTCATATCAATTCGTTCAATGGGTATTTCATCTATCATAATCTTTCCTAGTTCTAATTGATATTTCCGACACAGGATATTGACGAGTGTGCTTTTTCCTGAACCACTCCGCCCAGCTAAAGCAATGATTTTTCCTTTTTCAAGGTTTATTGAAATTCCGTCTAAAAGTTTGTTTCTTTCAGACCACGCAAAGGAAGCTTTCTTAATGGATATTTGGTTAGTAAGTCGAAACGGCAATTTCCCTATATTCGATTCTTGATCTATCAATAAAATATCCTTCAATCGTTCAATAGCGATTCTTGCTCCTTGAAGTATAGTATTTGCTTCAACAAAACGGTTTACGGCTGGAACAATGCCTGTTAATAAGGAGTAAGCTGCCATCAGTTGACCCAGCATTAAATTACCAGAAATCACTTCATGTGCACCATAACTCAGTAGACCAATACATAACGAAGCGCCAGCAATAGATGCTCCAAGTGATAACTTTGCCTGCGTCAATCCCAATTCTTCAATTTGTTCTTGATAATTTTCAAAAAGTGTAGCATTAAAACAGGTAAAAGATGATACAACATGAAAACCAATGATTTCATCAATACTATTAAGACCGTTGACATAAGCAGCTTGTACTTTTGCACGGCTGCTCATTACATCATGTTGAAATTGTTTGAGTTTCATAGTCTTTGCGAATAAATATACCATGTAAATAGAAAAACTTGCTAATACCAAGAGAGCGATATTGGGGGCAAAATAGAACATTAATGAAATCGATCCAATGATAATGAATCCGTCAATAATAGTAATATTCATAAATAATAAAATAGCCTTTTGAATATTGACACAATCATTTATGCGTGCGGTAATATCGCCAATTTTCCGAGTATCAAAAAAAATCTTTGGGAGTCTGAATAGGTGAAATAAGAAATCCCAATTGATTTTTATGCAAGTGCGTTTGCTAAGCCTAATCAAAAAACATTCCCTAAAATACCCGGCTCCGGCTTGCAATAAAAGGAGGAATATTAAAAACAGTCCTGTGTAGATGATCTTTGCAATTTCTTTTTCCGGGATAAATTGATCGATGAGTAATCGAATGAAAATGGAAGTCATCAGACCAAGTGTAGTCGCTATAATTCCAAGGAACAAAGTCTGTTGGATCCATGACTGTTCTTTTTTTAAATATTTTAATAACCAATCAATCCAAGTCGGCGGATGATTATCCAAAAGGTTGTTTCCAGGAGAAAGCAAAATAACAGCTTTTTGTTTCCATAATTCACAAAATTTTTCTTTGGATATTTTATATTTTCCCTTTCCTGGATCAGCAATGAATATATTATTTTTACTTATCTTATAAATGACAACAAAATGATGCAATCCATCGTCTTTGATAAAATGAGCAATGCAGGGCATTTTTTCAATGATAAGATCCTCATATTCTCCTGTAGCCCCGCGTGCATTAAATCCGAGCTTCAAAGCAGCTCGAACAACACCCAGCATTGTTGATCCCTGAATTCCTGTATCACATAATTCTCTGATATAAACGAGACTGGAATCACCTCCATAATACTTTAAGATACTCAGCAAGCAGGCTGGTCCGCAATCAATTTGATCGTACTGTCTTATGAGAGGATATTTTGTTATAAAAGTAGATATTAGGATTCGGAATATATTTTTCATAACTTGTTCGCTGAATTCAGATTTATTTGCAAACTGTATGATTTAATTATTATATTCAGAAAGCCTGTTGTACGTAAGAATGTGTATTTGTGCAGATAATTGCTCTAATCAAAGGAAAATTTCTTGAAGTCAATATCGAGGTGTGTGGATATTATACAAAAAAATATATTAATTGTCAAGTAAAAAATAACAAAATTATAATTTATTATTATATTTTTTAATTACTAGCTTGTCCTGTATAAATTTCTATAACTATTGTGTGGTATTATTTTGCTTCTATTGGAATTGGGATTTTCACATAGGAGGAAAATCAATAATATTTCTCCCGCCAACCTACATGCATTGAATGAAATGAGTTTGGCGGTGCCGCCAAGGGAGGTAAGTGTGATGCGGGTTTTTTTTTGAAAAAGAATTTTTAAATTGTCAACAAAAAAATTACCTGAAAGCAATTTTATCGAAATATATTAAAATAAATTATCTTTTCCAGCACAATCCATCGTTCCCCTTACCCAGACAAATGTAATCAATATTATTCCCACATCACCTGCTCAATCTCCCCTAATCTCCATGCATCGAAGGAAACGAGCCTGGCAGTGCCGCCGAGGGAGGTGAGCGCGATGCGGGTTCCTTTTATGTTTTCTTCCCTGACCTGGCGGGTGATGCAATATTTTCCGTCATCAGCAAATACTTCCACGAATTTCTTGTCCACGAAAATCTGCAGGCGCAGGGTGCGTCCCGGCTGCCAATCATTCATGGGAACCATGACGCCATCGACATTCAGCAGGTCGCCGCTCCAGACGACGGGCAATCCGCCGG
>WJJN01000555.1 GCA_014729735.1 Candidatus Zhuqueibacterota bacterium | reverse complement strand
TGTCCGCTATTGTGTTCCTTGTTACAAAAAGCGCTACCCGGGCGCTGAATATGCTGATTATCGATTATTCCTGCGGCGTCCGGCTATCCACGGCAACAGCACTATCGGCTGCCATCGGAAGCAGTGCCAGAAACGGCATTCTGATTAAAGGCGGCAATTTCATTGAGATGCTGGATAAAGCCGATACACTGATTCTCGACAAAACCGGTACTTTAACCGAGGGCAGGGCACAGGTCGTCAGCGTTGTTCCCATGAACGGTGAACGCGAAGAAAGGAAAATTATCGAACTTGCCGCCGCAGCAGAAGAAACATCGACACATCCCATGGCAGTGGCGGTGATGGAGAAAATTAAGCGCTCCGGCTGGCGTATTCCGAAACATACGGAAAGCAATGTGCACGTTGCCAGAGGCGTGGAAACAAAAGTCGGCGCTAAAACCATCCGCGTTGGCAATCTTCGTTTTATGCAGGAAAACGACATCGATACACAGGTTGCCCACGATAAAGTGACAAAGCTTGTACGTCGGGGTGAGAATGTTGTCTATGTAGCCCGGGATCAGGAATTGATCGGCATTCTGGGAATTCAGGACCTGCTGCGTGAAAATATGAAAAAAGCATTGAACCGGCTTCGCTATTGCGGAATGGATGATATTATTTTGCTCACCGGCGATGTGGAACAGCACGCAGAAATCGTTGCCAGCCGGATGGCAATGGATCGTTTTGTAGCTGAGGTGCTGCCGGACGATAAAGCGGAAACCGTCCTGAAGCTGCAATCAAAAGGGGTGCGCGTCGTGATGGTGGGAGACGGCGTGAACGATGCGCCGGCATTAGCATACTCCGACGTTGGTATCGCAATGGGTGGTACACGTACCGATGTGGCAATTGAAGCCTCGGACATCACAATTACCACCGACGATCCGCTGATGATACCGGCAACCATTCGATTGGCGAAAAAAAGCATGGATATTGTTCGCCAGAATTTCGCGATTTCAATCGGAGTGAATACTGTGGGATTGCTCTTGAGTTCATTGGGTGTGCTGCCGGTTTTATGGGGCGCTGTGCTGCATAATTCAACCACGATTGCAGTAGTATTAAATTCGGCTCGTTTATTATTTCATGATTTTGAAAAGGGTAGATAATGATGGAAAATCCGGTCGTTACAATCGTTCATGAATTATCCGGGCGTATGCGAATGCGTCTTTCAGTCGCTCCGAAAAGTGATAGGCGAATGATCCGGTCAGTAAAGGACCATCTGGGAATCGAGAAAATTCAGTATACGCCTGTCACAAAATCAGTCCTAATACAGTTTAATCCGGAAGAAGTTACCCGTGAAGAAATCCTCATTCGGATTGGTGTGTACCTCTCTCTGGATAATGAATCTAAGCCCGTGCGAGTTTATTCTCAACCGAGAATGCGCGAAATGTCGGATTCTGCTTTTTATTCCGGTTTGTCATTGGCAATAGCACTGTTGAGCCGAATGTTTCGCGGATCTACCAGAAAAATTTCCATGACCGAGTGGATGGCAGGTATCAGCACGGCACTGGCTGTTCTCGAGCACGGTTGGGGTGAAGTCAAAAAACGGGGCTATTTCGATCCGGAAGTCCTTTCCGTGGTGTATCTCGTTACCGCATTGATACGCGGGAATTTTTTGCCGGCTGCACTTTTTACGTGGATTAGTACATTTGGACGCCACATTATTAAATTACCACCTAAAGGCGTTGAATTGAAACCGGTCGAACTAAAAAATACAAAATCCGGGAAAAAAGAATACGAGGTCGAGGTATCAAATATCCAGGAACAGGATAATAAGATGGTTGTTTTCAATTTGGTTCCCGCTATTTGGAAATTTGCATTCACAGGTGATAGCGCAATATCACAAAAAAGCTTGATCAATGAAATTCAAAAAGTATCGAAGTTGCACGGCGAAGTACTTGAAGGACTTGAAAAATTCAAAGAAGGTATTCCATTGAAAGTAAAAATGGTTTAATTTAAAAAAGAGGGTGAAAAAAATGAATATAACATCTCAACATGTCACAGGATTTGTGGTTGGTGTCGGAGCTGCTGGGTTGGGTTTTTATCTGTATAAAAAAAATCAGCCACAGGTCGATGAATTTTTGCGCCGGCAGGGTATTCAGCTTCCTGTTCATTCGGTGAAAGACTATGCTTCCATGAGTCTTGAAGAGCTCGTTTCCGAAAAGGAGAATTTAGAAGATTTAATTGCAGAGCGAGAACAGGAAGCCAAAGAAGAAGCAAAATAAATTTCCCTCAGAATTGCTATGAAAATGTCCTGCATGCGGTTAGCGGGACATTTTTCTACTGCCCCCCATCATTTCGAAGAAATTTTTAAATATTTCACTTGACAAATGAATTGAATAATTGTATATTTTGAAATATATATTTAGGGATGCCTAAATATATATTTAGATTTTCAAAATAACGAGATACGTTCAATTTTACGCATTCGAGGAAAAGTATGGAATGATAAATGTAATATACGTAATGCTCGCTATAGCGGTAACAATTATCTTCATTGCATATTTATTTCATCCGAAAAAGGGTTTAATTTACCGGATTCAGCGAGTCAGGCAAAATATTCAGCGCCGGTTCATAGAAGATGCATTGAAGCATAATTATCACTGCGAAACACAGCAATTGGCATGCACGATTCAGAGCCTTGCAGGCGCGTTATCATTCAACATTGATCGGACAACGAAATTGATTTCACGCCTCGAAGAATTATCGCTCATCAAATTAAATGGTAAGGGATTACACCTCACAAGCCAGGGCAGGCGCTACGCGCTCGGAATTATTCGCACACATCGATTGTGGGAGCTTTATCTCGCGAATGAAACCGGGATCGATGAAATCGAATGGCACTCGATTGCCGAAATCGAAGAACATAAACTCACGGAAGATGAAATGGATAAAATAGCGGAAATAATGCGCTATCCGCGATTCGATCCCCACGGAGCTCCCATTCCGACTAAAACCGGTGAAATTCCGCCTAAAAAGACAATTCCGATGACAGAACTAAATGTCGGTGATTATGCTCGAATCGTGAGCGTCGAGGATGAACCTAAAACGATTTATGCTCAGATCACGGCGCTGGGATTGTGCCAGGGAATGGAGATACACATTCTGGAACATACGCCGCAGAAAATCCGGTTTGCCGCGGAAGGTGATGAATCAGTACTGGCACCGCTCATTGCAGCGAATATAAATGTGAATTTGCTTCAGCGGAAGCCCCACATCCGTACTTCGAAATATACGCTGGCAGATCTTGATCCCGGAAAACAGGGAACGGTCATCGGAATATCAACACGAATCCGTGGACAACAGCGACGCCGGTTGATGGATATCGGCATCATTCCGGGGACTCTGATTGCGTCGCAAATACGCAGTCCGGGCGGCGATCCAACAGCATACGAAATTCGGGGCGCACTCATTGCTCTGCGCCGGAAGCAGGCACGGCAGATTTATATCGATCCGAAGAAAAAAACAGGTGATCAACGATGAAATCAAAGAATAGAAAACAGTGTGCTGAGTGTAAGAAATCCAGTACCGATCATTTAACTCGACTTGGGATTCATTCCGGGAAATACGATTTTACAGTGGCGTTGGCTGGAAATCCTAATACTGGAAAAAGTACTGTTTTTAATAGATTAACCGGATTACACCAACACACAGGAAATTGGCCCGGAAAAACCGTGACCCGGGCAGAAGGTGGTTTTATTTATCAGGAGAAGCGTTACAAGCTGATCGATCTGCCGGGTACATATTCACTGCTATCCAACACCAGAGATGAAGAGATCGCCCGGAACTACATATTGTTCGGACAGCCTGACGTAACCATTATTGTTGTTGATTCCACCCGGTTGGAGCGAAATCTAAATCTGGTGCTGCAAATTTTGGAAATAACCGAGAAAGCCGTTGTATGTCTCAACTTAGTGGATGAAGCCAGCCGACATCAATTAAAAATCGACGAAAAAAAACTGATGCGGGATTTGGGAGTTCCTGTTATTCCCACCTCTGCCCGAAATGGTGACGGTATTCCAAAATTGTTGCAGGGAATTCATGAAGTCGTGCATGGTATCTATCCATGCAAACCGCATCGCATTCGAATCGAATCGGAACAGTTAAAAAATGCAATCGATACATTAGTGGGAAAACTCGACGAAATCTATCCCGATCTACCCAACACGCGCTGGGTTGCCCTGCGCCTGATCGAAGGAGATCAATCCATTATTCAGGCAATCAAAAATGGCACATTCAAAAATCTTGTGTTCGATCAGACAAAAAAAGAAGAGGTTATTGTTGCTTAGCAATTTCTGTGTTCGAATTGTTAATCGGAGAATTCTATGAATACCTCCAATAATAGAGAGATAAAAAACGACAAAGATTCAATTTTAGAACTGGCAAACTCATTGCGCTGGGACGTGGGACCGAATTATTACGATGAACTTATGGAATCCATTTACAAAGACGCTGCGAAAATCGCTGATAACGCGATCTCAATAGCAGATGAAAAAACCGGATTTGACTGGGATCGATTTCTCGATAAATTACTCACAAGTCGCGTATCTGGTTTCCCAATTATGTTGCTCATTTTAGCGATTGTTTTATGGATTACTGTTGCCGGAGCGAATATTCCGTCGGGATGGCTATCCACATTATTTTTGGACAAACTGCACCCGGTATTATCCGATTTTGCGATTACAATCGGAATGTCCTGGTGGTTGAAAGGCATATTAATCGATGGGATGTATCTGGCGATGGCATGGGTCGTTAGCGTCATGCTGCCGCCAATGGCGATCTTTTTCCCGCTGTTCACGCTGTTGGAAGATTTCGGGCTGCTGCCCCGGGTTGCATTTAATCTGGATAATTTATTCAAAAAAGCAGGCGCACACGGCAAGCAGGCGCTATCCATGAGTATGGGATTCGGCTGCAACGCTGCGGGAATCATTGCAACCCGCATCATCGATAGTCCCCGGGAAAAATTGATTGCAATTATCACGAACAATTTCGCCTTGTGTAACGGTCGCTGGCCCACTCAGATATTGATTGCCACACTTTTCATTGGCGCTCTGGTTCCTCCTGCAATTGCCGGATTTATTTCGGCAATGGCGGTAGTGTTCATCGCACTATTGGGCATATTGCTGACATTTCTGTCATCATGGTTTTTGTCGAAAACCATACTAAGAGGTGAGGTATCAACATTCAGTCTCGAACTGCCGCCATACCGTCCGCCGCAAATACTGCGAACGCTCTATACGTCACTCATCGATCGCACGATCTTCGTTCTCTGGCGCGCAATCGTGTTTGCGATCCCGGCAGGCGCAGTGATCTGGCTGCTGGCAAACATACAGGTGAATGAGGTCAGCCTGGCTGAGCACATTATTCAGGGATTGGATCCTTTCGGCGTGTTAATCGGTCTGAACGGCGTGATTTTGCTGGCTTACATCATTGCAATTCCGGCAAACGAAATCGTCATTCCTACAATTCTGATGTTGACGGTGTTAAGTAAAACACTCACCGGATTTGGCGAAGGCGCTGGTGTGATGTTTGAATTCGAAGATTTATCTTCATATCAAACCGTGTTTGCTGCAGGCGGCTGGACATTATTAACAGCCATAAATCTGATGCTGTTCAGCCTTATGCATAATCCATGCTCCACAACGCTTTATACAATTTACAAGGAATCCAGAAGTGTACGCTGGACAGTGGTGTCCGCGTTACTGCCATTGCTGCTTGGTATTTTGATGTGCTTAATTACGGCACAGGTGTATTTGTTGTTTGTGTGAATTAGCTAAAATCACGCTAATTCGGCTAATGAATTAGCGGAATTAGCGCTAATTTCTCTTGCATTAAGCATATAAAAGTATTATATTTACGACATGCTAATACCACGAACGATTTTAAAAACTATTTTAAACAAACTCGACACCGGCAAGATTATTCTCATTTATGGCGCACGGCAGGTCGGCAAAACAACGCTGGTCCGGATGCTACTCGAAGAATTGCATTCAGTCAGGATATTGAGCATTAATGCTGATGAGAAAAAATATATCGATGTGTTGAGCAGCCGGAATTTTCAGGAAATGCGATCACTTGTGGAAGGCTATAACTTGCTATTTGTCGATGAAGCCCAATGAATTCCGCATATCGGAATTAATCTTAAAATATTGCATGACAGTTTGCCCGATCTTAAAATAATCGCAACAGGTTCATCTTCTTTTGATCTGGCTAATACCATCTGCGAGCCATTAACCGGAAGATCATGGACCTTTACGTTATTTCCAATTGCGATCTCCGAACTTTTGCAGATGAACAATAAATTTGAAATTGACCAGAATTTAAGTCAATTTCTGATTTTTGGTTTGTATCCGGAAACATTGTCATACGCTAATAATAAAGACAAATATGATTACTTACAAGAAATAAGCTCCTCTTATCTTTATAAGGATATTTTAGAGATTGGCTCTATTAAAAACAGTTCCAGGTTACATGATTTGTTAAGATTACTTGCCTTTCAGATAGGATCGCAGGTATCTTTAACTGAATTGGGAAATGCCCTGAAGATGAGTAAAGACACGGTAAGTTCTTATATAGATCTGCTCGAAAAATCCTTCGTTATTTTTAGAATTTCAGGGTTCAGCAGGAAGCTTCGGAAGGAAGTCAGCAAGATGGATAAAATATATTTCTACGATTTGGGTATTCGAAATATAATTATCGATAATGTGAATCCATTAAATTATCGCGATGATATCGGGAAATTGTGGGAAAATTTTATAATGGCAGAGCGGATAAAACTTTTATCTTACCAGGGATCATTTGCCAATACATATTTTTGGCGGACTTATACAGGTGCTGAGTTGGATTTAGTTGAAGAAAGAGGTGGACGCTTATTCGGCTATGAATTTAAATTTACAAGCCGCAAAAAGAAAGCCCCCAAGACCTGGCTTGATGCCTATCCAAACGCCGAGTATTTCCAAGTAAACCGTGATAATTATTTATCCTTTTTGACGGAGGCATAATAGTATTAAAGCGCAATGCTTTCTCTTTCGATATTTCTAATAAATGGTGTTTCTAATTTACGGT
>WJJN01000554.1 GCA_014729735.1 Candidatus Zhuqueibacterota bacterium | reverse complement strand
GCTACCCGCAAGCTACTTGGAGAGCTGATGTACCAGTCCCACGCCAGCTATTCTGCTTGCGGATTGGGCTCTGCCGGAACGGACCGGCTGGTGCAGCTTGTCAGGTCTGCTGGTGCGGAACAGGGATTATACGGCGCTAAAATCACCGGCGGAGGCAGCGGCGGAACAGTCGCCGTTCTGGGAGATCATAGCGCTGAATCATCTGTGCTGAAAATTGCCGAACAGTATCATGCGAAAACCGGACATGATCCTTATGTTTTCAAAGGATCATCGATCGGTGCAGGTGAGTTCGATTGGAAATATTTATTCAAAAATTTTTGAACAATCCGCACGTTGAAATTGTAACATAATTTGAAAGGAGTATGAAACGTAAATTATTAGTGACACTATGAATTTAATCTTATTATTTGAAAAAGATTTTATCAACGGAACGCATGAAGTGCGGATCGATGATCGCCGATTGAAGCATATGTTGTATGTACATCGGGTACAAGTGGGCGATAAATTGAAAGTTGGATTATTGAATGGGAAAATGGGTAGCGGCAATGTGATCTATAAAAGCAAATCCGAATTGATGATGAAAGTCCGCCTGACAGAAGACCCGCCGCCGCCGATCCCTGTGACTTTGCTGTTGGCATTGCCAAGACCAAAAATGTTGAAGCGTATTTTATTTGCGATAAGCTCAATGGGTGTGAAAAAGTTGTATTTGTTCAATTCATATCGTGTGGAAAAGAGTTTTTGGCAGGCACCCATTCTTGATCCGGGAAAAATGGAAAAATATTTAACGCCCGGACTGGAACAGGCAAAAGATACGGTTCTGCCGCAGGTTGAACTTCGAAAGCAATTCAAGCCGTTTTTTGAAGATGAAGTTCCGGAGATCATGAAAAATTCGTTGCCGCTGATAGCTGATCCCGGAGCGGAAGATGCCTGTCCTTATGATATGAATCAACAGGTCACGCTGGCAATGGGACCGGAGGGTGGATTTATCCCGTACGAAACGGATAAAATTATCGCGACCGGATTCAAGCCCGTTCATTTAGGCAAAAGAATTCTGCGAGTTGAAAATGCCGTTGTTGCCGGTCTATCCCGGCTGTTTTGATCGATATGATCTCTTTGTAGAAACCGGATGATAACCAACGAGAGGTAATAGTGAAAAATTCCCGATTAGTTTATTCCACAGACTCAGGCAAGATGTGCCCCGAATGCAACAAACCGGTTGCAGAATGTGTTTGTAAGAAAATAAAATCAGCGCCTTCCGGCGATGGAATCATTCGCGTTCAGCGGGAAGTGAAGGGTCGCAAGGGAAAGACTGTGACCATAATTTCCGGCGCAGGGGATGTGCATGATAATTTGAAAAAACTGGCAACAGCACTGAAGCGTTCCTGTGGCAGTGGTGGTTCTGTAAAAGACGGGATTATTATTATTCAGGGTGATCAGCGGGATAAGATCGTCAGTGAGCTCCAGCGTCGAGGTTTTAAGGTGAAAAAAGCGGGTGGTTAGTCGCTGCTTAAAAATCTTGAACTGACGGCATTTTTTTCTTTGTTATTTGCTCCCTTTTTGTTATATTCATATAAATTAATACTATCGCCCATATATTCATGAGAAGATCAGAATATCGGACTAAAAATTCGTATCATCCACCATTGCTTTTGAGAAACGGACATTTGCAGTCGATTTATCCGTCTTTGTTCAGAAAACTGGATGCTGGTTTTTATCGTCGGCAACGCATCGAAACGCCGGATGAAGATTTTCTCGATCTCGACTGGTCTCGGCGGGGTAATGAAAGACTGGCGATCATTTCACACGGACTGGAAGGAAATTCGCATCGCGCGTATGTGGTTGGCATGGCGAAAGCCCTCAATACCAACGGCTGGGATGTGCTGGCGTGGAATTACCGTTCATGCAGCGGTGAGCCGAATCGATTGCTCCGATCCTATCATAATGGCGTGACCGATGATTTGCATCTGGTGATCGAACATGCCCTGAATTCGTATTCTTATCCGATGATTGCGCTGATCGGTTTCTCTATGGGCGGAAATTTAACGTTGCTCTATCTGGGGCAGCAGGCTGCTGCTGTTCGATCCGCGTTAAAAGCCGCGGCAGTGTTTTCCGTACCCTGCGACTTAAAATCCAGCTCCGCTGAACTGGCGAAATTCAAAAACCGGATTTATATGAAACGATTTCTAAATATGCTGCATCAAAAAATAAAAGCAAAAATGGAATTGATGCCGGATGATATCAATGACGATGATTTTCATCATATAAAAAATTTCAAAGACTTCGATGACCGATACACCGCACCGATACATGGTTTCAAAAATGCCGAAGATTACTGGCGTAAATGCAGCAGCAGGCAATTCATTCCATCCATAAAAATTCCCACCCTGATTATTAGTGCACAAAACGATCCTTTTCTCGGGGCAGAATGTTTTCCTACTGAAGAAGCAGCCCGGAATGATAATATCCGATTGGAAATACCGGCACACGGCGGTCATGTGGGATTTGTCGAATTCAACCGGCAAAAATTATATTGGTCTGAAAAGCGTGCAGTGCAATTTATAGAAGAATTCACCATGAATTAAACAAGCGTTATTTGAAATAAATTTAATCAAAAGTAAGGAGTGTCGAATGAAAGTTGAACATGAAAAAACCAAAGAAGTACTGAAGTGGTTTGAGGAAATCACCAAAATCCCGCGTTGTTCAAAGAATGAGGAGAAAATTGCAAACTGGCTGAGTCAGTGGGCTGAGGAAAACAATTTCGAAGCAAAGAGAGATAAAGTTGATAATCTGGTGATTAAAGTTCCTGGATCGCCGGGATATGAAAATTCGCCGGCTGTCATTATTCAGGGGCATATGGATATGGTGTGCGAGAAAACACCTGACTCGGACCATGATTTTACCAAAGACCCGATAAAGCTGGTTTATGATGGCGACTGGCTGACGGCAGACAAAACCACGCTCGGTGCGGATAACGGCATCGCGATTGCCATGGCGATGGCAATGGCACTGGATAAAGACGTGGCGCATCCACCGCTGGAATTGCTGTTTACAGTAGATGAAGAAACCGGATTAACCGGCGCAAATAAGCTGGAGTCGGATTTTCTGGACGGCAGAATCCTTATCAATGTCGATTCAGAGGATGAAGGTGTGTTCACGGTGGGTTGTGCCGGCGGCATCAATACTTACCTTTCAGTCCCACTAAAAAATGAGAGCATGCCAAATGGTTATAAAACATACAAAGTGACTGCCGGAGGAATGAAGGGCGGACATTCGGGAATCGATATCGGCATGGGCAAGGCGAATGCAATTCGTATTCTGGGCAGGGCATTGCACCAGGTGCGCAAAGATGGTATCGATCTGCGGATCGTCGATATCAAGGGCGGTAGCGCACATAACGCCATTCCCAGAGATGCTACGGCTGTGGTCGCATTACCATCCGGTGAATTCAGCAGCGCTGAAAAAATTATTAACGAATACTCCAAAACATTTAACAGCGAATTTCAAAAAACAGATCCTGATCTGAAAGTCTCCATCGAAGAAAGCAATGAAAGTGTTTCAAAAGTGCTGACGACCGATTCGACGATTGCTATCATTCAATTTACGCTGGCAATGCTGCACGGCGTGGCAGCGATGTCACCGGATATCGAAGGATTGGTGGAAACATCGAACAATTTCGCGAACATCAGTATCGAAGATGGCAAACTGAAGGTGCTTTCCAGCCAGCGCAGCTCAGTTGTGTCCAAATTACAGGAACACACGTCTCGTATCGAGTCGCTGGCAAAATTAGCCGGCGGTGATGCGAAAAGCGGCGATGGCTATCCGCCGTGGCAGCCAAATATGGAATCCGAGTTGCTGGCAAAAAGCACGAAGTTGTATGAACAACTGTACAATAAAAAACCGGTGGTCGAAGTGATCCATGCAGGACTGGAGTGCGGAATTATCGGCGATAAATATCCGGGAATGGACATGATTTCCATCGGACCGGATTTGAAATATCCCCACAGTCCCGATGAGAAAATCAGCATACCAGCCATCGGTAAAGTATGGGATTTTATTGTCGAATTATTGAAAACCATGAAATAGGAATTTTATTAAAACATTGACAAAGGTCGGAAACGCGAAATTCGCGGCTTCGACCTTTTATTCATAACTGAATCAGAAGAGAATATGTCTGAAATAAAAGAAACATCACAACATTTGAAATCGCTGAAAATTTTTCAGCCAAGTATTATTTTGGATTCGAACAAGGTGCTGTCGAATATCGAGCAAATGGCATCCAAAGCCCGGAAATCAGGTGTGGTATTTCGACCGCATTTCAAGACGCATCAGTCTGCGGAAATCGGTAGCTGGTTCCGGGATTTCGGTGTCGAAAAGATCACGGTCTCCTCGCTTGATATGGCTTTATATTTTGCTGAGAATGATTGGAATAATATCACCGTCGCTTTTCCTGTCAATATTTTGGAAATCGAAAAGATCAATATGATGGCAGGTGATCTGCAGCTAAATCTGATGTTGGATTCAGTGGCAGTAGCAACCGCTCTCGAAAAGCAGTTGAAATATCCGGTAGGTGTGTGGATCAAAATTGACGTTGGTTACGGACGAGCCGGCATTGCATGGAACAAGAAACCGGCGATTCGGGAATTGTATCAGAAAATTTGCCGCAGTCATTTATTAGAATTCGAAGGAATATTGACGCACAGCGGTCATGTATATCAAGCAAAATCCACTTCGGAAATCAGGGATATTTATGGAACGACAGTTCAGCGTCTGGATAAAATAAAAACCAGTCTTCGTTCGGCAGAATGCCAGATTTCCATAGGTGATACACCGTCGTGCGCACTAGTGGATGATTTCAGCGGGCTCGATGAGATAAGACCCGGCAATTTTGTATTCTTCGATCTGATGCAGGAAAATCTGGGGGTGTGCTCTGCGGAGAATATCGCAGTGGCTGTTGCCTGTCCAATTGTGGCAAAATATGCCGATCGCCGAGAACTGGTGATCTTTGGCGGCGGGATTCATTTTTCCAAAGAATCTTTGATCGACGAAAAAGGGGAAAAAATATTCGGATATTTGACCTGGCTGGAAAATGGTCGGCTGGGACCGATTCTCAAAAATGCTTCTGTTGTCGCTCTTTCTCAGGAACATGGAATCATTCGAGTGGATGATGAAATGTTCGATCAGTTGAGCATCGCCAATATGGTCCTGATCTATCCGGTACATAGCTGTTTGACCGCCAATTTGTATGATGAATATATGACAATCCAGGGCAACAAGATCTCGAGATTATAAATATCAAATTTTCGGGGAAATAATGAGCGAAGGTGGTTTCAAAAAAGTAAATGATTCGGATGATGCATTGTACGGACCACGCGGACTTTTGGTCTGCGGTTTTCCGCCGGCGGATCAGGAAATATTTCTGGAAATGCTCGATGAAACAGGACTGAGAGCTCTGCCGGTAATTTTCGTAGTTAGTGATCAGTTTGAGAGCAAAGTG
>WJJN01000553.1 GCA_014729735.1 Candidatus Zhuqueibacterota bacterium | reverse complement strand
ATTGTTCTAATTGGCGGATTCAAACAAGAAAGGAGGTGATTTACTTCAGTTAAGAAAATGCTGTTGTTACGATAACGATCCTATTATCATTAATTAATTATCAGTCACAATAATTTTTCAAGAAGGAGGCTTTCATGCTTAAAAAAGCTGTATTCACCGTAGTTATCGTTCTCTTAACTGTGTTTGCAACCACTGCTGAAGTACCAAAGTTGATGAATTATCAGGGAATGCTAACGGATGCAGAGGGGAATCCAATTGATGGTACTCGTTCTATTCAATTCAGTTTTTATTTAACAGAAACGGGTGGAGAAGCTTTTTGGACGGAAACGCAGGATGTTCGCATCAAGGACGGTTTTTTTAGTGTGCTGTTAGGTTCTGCAACTCCATTAGAAACCGCGGAATATGATTCCGGCACTGTTTTTCTCGAAGTTAAAGTCGCCGACGATCCGCCGATGACCCCTCGTAAACAAATTGTGAGCGTGGGGTATGCTTTTCTGTCAGATGATTCGGATCATCTGGGTGGCTATCCTGCTGCCGCGTATATCCGAAAAATCAATGATGTTCCGCCTGACAATAGTGAAATTAGTCTGGTCGCAGGAGATAATGTAACGATAACACCCAATCCGGAAGGTCATCAAATCGAAATTTCAGCCACAGGCGGTGACGGAGGAGGTGGTGATAATCTGGGAAATCATCGCGCCACTCGAAATATTCGATTGAATGGTCACTGGTTGTCAAATGATGGCGGCGATGAAGGTGTGGCGATAGATAATAACGGACTTGTCAACATTCCCAAGGGACTGCTGAGCCATGGTGACATTGTGACCAGCCAGGATATGCAGACGAGAAAAATAACTGTTGTATCTGATGTTCAGGTAAATGGCGGCATAAACGTGGGCTCTCCTTCCGCTTCTGCCGATAATGGTGATCTGGCAGTGTCGGATGATGTGCTGGTGGACGATCATGTATTGAGTGAAAGAATAACTGCATACAGCGGCTGGATCAAAACCGGCTCGCCAAGCATGAGTTACAGTAATGGCGATATCGTTGCAACCGATGATTTACTCGCAGATGATGATATAGAAGCCGGTGACAGAGTTATATCCGGTGGCAATATGAGCTGTGGCGATAATATGACTGTTGAAAATCACCTTGGTGTCAATATGGGAGGCGGGTATAGCACGTCCTATCCGCTACGGGTAAATGGCGATACTCAGGTCACAGGAAATATTAATGTGGGAGATAAACTTTATACAAGTGGTCACGTGGGTGTAAATTTTGGCGGTTGGAGTAATACCTATGCTTTTCGTGTTTCCGGTAATGCGTACGCGACTGGTTCGTGGTTGAGCTCCGATTTGAACCTGAAACGAAATATTGCGTCCATCAATACGCCGATGGCAAAAGTAATGCAGTTAAGAGGTGTTTCATACAACTGGAAAACAGAAGAATATCCGGAAAGAGAATTCACAGAAGGTCTTCAATACGGTTTAATTGCCCAGGAAGTCGAAAAAGTATTTCCTGATATGGTGATGACCGATGAATACGGAGAAAAGGCAATTGCTTACAATCAACTGATTCCTGTTTTGTTGGAGGCATTGAAACAACAACAGAAACAGATCGACGAACTGGAACGCAAAGTTGATCGGTTAGGCAATTAATGAAAGTGTTGAAGATCAATTAAATGAGGAGAATTCTCAAAATGAATTTAAAATATAATGGGATATTTCTATTGCTCCTGCTGCTGATTTTTCTGTCCGGAGAAATAGTATTTGCCCAGTCCAGCCCAAACTATGAATTGAAAAAAAATGTTATTGATATGGAAGGGAAAGAGTCGCAATCTGCCGATTATCTGTTGTTTGATGTTGGTGGACAACCTTCCCCGGTGGGCGAAATGTACAGCAATAACTACACGCTGTCATCCGGATTTTTGGCTCAGGCAGTAACAATCGAATTTCGGGGCACCAAATTAATGGCAAGCGACGGACAGGCAGAGGCGACATTTGGTCGTGCGGTCGCGATCAGTGGCGACTATGCCGTGATTGGCGCGTCTCATGATAATAATGAGAACGGTACGGATGCAGGTGCGGCATATGTTTTTAAAAGGTCCGGCAATGAATGGTTAGAACAATGCAAAATTTTAGCCAGTGACGGGGCTGAAAGTGATGTTTTCGGATATGCAATCGCTATTGACGGCGATTATGCAGTTATTGGCGCACCGTGGACTGACGACAACGGCACCGAATCCGGTGCAGCATATATTTTCAAACGCGAGGGGACCGACTGGATTCAGCAGACGAAATTGACCGCCAGCGATGGCGGGGAGGATAATCGATACGGGATCACCGCAGCGATTAGCGGGGATTACGTTCTTGTCGGCGCGTTTTTCGATGATGATTTTGGCACTCGTTCCGGCTCTGCCTATATTTACAAACGCAATGGTACTGACTGGGTAGAGCAGGTGATTCTCAAAGCCGATGACGGCGCAGAAGGCGATTGGTTTGGCGTAAGCGTATCCATCGATGGGAACTTTGCCGCTATCGGAGCACGTTATGATGATAATGAAAATGGAACTGATGCCGGCGGAGTGTATCTGTTTAAACGCAGCGGTACTTCATGGCGACAGTATCAAAAATTGATTGCCAGCGATGGTGCGGATGGCGATCTGTTTCATAAAGTTGAGCTTTGCGGAGATCATTTGATCGTTGGCGCGTATCAGGATGATGATAATGGTCCGAATTCCGGTTCTGTATACGTTTATAAAAATACCGGATCTTCCTGGGTTGAACAGGAAAAATTGATTGCCAGCGATGGCGAAGTCGGTGAGATGTTCGGCAGACATGTTGCAGTATCTGAAAATCGTTTGGTGATAGGCGCTAATCGTGACAATGAAAACGGTTCTAATTCCGGTTCCGTCTATGTCTGCAATTATGATGGATCGAACTGGATCGAAACCGAGAAAATCGTTGCCTACGATGGTGACCCGGGAGATTTCTATGGTTTTCAAGTGGATATCGATGGCGATTTCATTCTCGTCGCTTCCAGGAATGACGACGATAAAGGAAACAATGCCGGCGCGGCATACATATATGGCTCGCTGACAATCGGGATTCCTTATGATATCACGAATGTTAGAAATGCCATGGCATTTCAATTGTATCCGGCGTATCCCAACCCATTCAATCCGGAAACCACCATCCGTTACGTGCTTCCCAGAGCTGTCGAAGTGAACATCGCCATTTACAATCTGCTGGGACAGCGAATACGCCTCCTTGAAAATAGTCAGATGCAACCCGGCGCTCATTCCGTGCACTGGGATGGCAGAGATGATGCCGGGATAGTGCAAACCAGCGGCATTTATTTGTGCCGGATTCAGGCGGGTGAATATCGGCGTTCGATAAAGCTGACGTTGATTAAATAGTACCGGAGATTTCCGAAATCTTTTGGAGTGCGGCAATCCCGGCTCAAAGTTTGGATATTTTCAATTAAAAACGTGGTTAAGAATTTCGCTGAAAAATATTTTGGGAGTTTTAACTCCCGGAGATGATATGGAGTGGAGCTGTATCATAAGTCTGATTTTTTTGTAAAATGTCATTCCGGGCTTGTCCCGGGATCTCCTAATTATCATAAAGTTAGGAGATTCCTGCATTCGCAGGAATGACACCCAAAAATGACTTTTGATACAGCCCCGCTGCTTGGAGTGAACATCGCTATCTACAACCTGCTCGGACAACGAGTGCGCTTTCTCGAAAACAGCTTACAGCAATCCGGCTCCCTCTCATTCCATTCGTTGGGATGCCAAAAATGATGCAGGGATTGTACAGAACAGCGGTTTATACCTGTGCCGGATTCAGGCAGGGGAATTTCGAAGGTGTATTAAGCTAATGTTGGTAAAATAATGGTTTGCATTGCTGTACGATCTTTCTTATATTACAAAGATAATAGGTATTATCTTACTATTTACTTTTCCAGGGACTAAAAATGTCAGATAACTTGCATTTTTCTAATAGCCTAAGACGAATGCTCCTTAACAATAGGATAGCTCAAATACTCGAAATTCTAGTAGTATTTCTTGCTGCGCTAATAATCATCCGGATTGCGCAGCCCTTTGTTGGGGATAATCCTGTTCTTCGGCAAAGTATTGTATGGATTGCGAATGTGATCATGCTTTTTCTGGTATGGCTTGGTCTGAAACTTCGGGGGCAGCGCTGGACGCACTTTGGATTGAGCCTGAAATATCTCAATTTAAAATCGTTCCTACTTTCGATACTGGTGTTCGTGGCTGCCTTAGTGGGTTTTCTGGTCGGATCTATTGTTATAGTAAATATCGTCGGCATACCGGAAAATGCGGATATGAGCGGTTATAATTATCTTCAGGGCAACCTGCCAATGCTGATTGCGGCTCTGGTGGCTGTTTTCATCGTATCCTCTTTTGGCGAGGAAGTCATTTATCGCGGCTTCCTGATTACCCGAATCTCGGAAATGGGCGGCAACTCCAACCGATGGATCGCTGCCAGCGTTTTTATTAGTTCCCTAATATTCGGGCTGGCTCATTTCGAATGGGGTTTAACCGGGATCGTTCAAACAGGCTTTATGGGATTGGCGCTTGGAATTTCATTTATATTGGTCAAACGAAACCTGTGGATACTTGTTCTCGCACATGCGTATCTGGATGCGATATTAATGATTCAGATGTATTTTGGAGGGAGCTAAACCATACATGATAATCGATAGCTTCGAAACAAAAATGAAAGTGCGATTGGCTCTATAAGAGGTATTTCAACTTTTTTCATCTTATTCTTTAAAGCATTGCAGAATTTTAAT
>WJJN01000552.1 GCA_014729735.1 Candidatus Zhuqueibacterota bacterium | reverse complement strand
TTTTTAAAATGATAAGCCATTCCGATCAAGCCGATAAGAAAAGGCAAACCCAGCAATCCGTTTAAGCTGAAATTCTCAACGATCCTGCGATCTTCTCCCAGCGTTGTTCCGGTACCGATGAATTGCCAACCGAAATAGCGCAGATACATTTTCTTGATTTGATATTCCCACAACGGCGCTCGCCGTTCGATGTATCCCCAATCTCCGTACTGCTCTCTGTTCAGGTATTTTACCATTTTGTCAAGCGTTTCCGGGTCGTTTTCATCAATTTCCGGATTGAGATTCGAGCGAATGTAAATTGCACTATAGGTCGAATTAGCCACGAGTATCAACAGAAATGCCATGCATGCTAACGCGGCAATTCGTTTCTTGTTTTTGACGGAATAATAAGCGCCGAATACCAGCGCTAACGGGGCGAGAATGAGAACAACCGGATGAATATTTAAAGCAAGATTCGGCAGCCATTTGACGATACCCGGATATATCGCGAAAAAGGCTAACAGGAAGACCACTCCAAAAATCGTAAATGTACCCAGATCAAATTTCTGCTTCCGAAAGTAAATGATCAATCCGACTGCCGGTAGCGCTAAAATACTCAGCAAATGAACACTGATTGCTAATCCCACTAAATAAGCAATCATCAAAATGTATTTATCAGAGTTGGGTTCATCGGCTTTTTCATACCACACCAGAATCAACCAAAAAACCAGGGCTGTAAACAGAATGCTGATGGCATAGACTTCTGCTTCCACAGCATTAAACCAGAATGTATCTGTAAAAGCAAAGAAAAGCGAACCGATGATACCGCCGGAATATAGAATAATGCGATCGATCGTATCTTTACCCAAACCCCGGAACATTTTTATCAGGCGAATAATTATTAAATAGAGAAGCATCACGGTAACACCACTTGCTAATGACGAAATGACGTTCACACGCAGACCGATATCCGTGGCAAACGGGATCATCGAAAACAGGCGTCCCACCAAAATGTATAGTGGTGCTCCCGGAGGATGAGGCACTCCGAGTATGTAGGAACACGCGATAAATTCGCCGCAATCCCAGAAAGAAGTGGTCGGCGCAACGGTTCGCAAATAGATAAATGTGGAAAAGATAAATACGAAAAAAGCAAAAATTCTGTTCAATTTTTTATGGGTAAACATTATATCCCTCCGTGAAAGCTAACTAATGGTTTTCTCAAGTAAATGCAGCATTTTTTCTGCCGATCTGTCCCAGCTAAATTTTTTTGCCCATTCCAGGCTGTTCTCACTCAAAGTCTCTCTCAACTGTTGATTTTCGATTAATAAAATCATCTGACTGGCAAGTTGTTCTATATTTCCATATTCGTACAAAAGTCCTGTTTTTTTATCGACTACAGATTCACGTAGTCCCGGCGAATCCGCTGCAATAACAGGCAGAGCGCAGGCATTGGACTCGATCACCGTTAATCCCCAACCTTCTTTGGGAGAAGGATTCACCGTGAACCAGACTTTGTTCAGATGTTTCAGTTTTTCAGAGTTCATCAGTGGTCCGGTAAAATCAATCTGTCCGTCGAGCTGTAGCTTTTTTGCCTGTTGTCTGATTTCAGGCAAATAGTCGCCATCTCCCATGATCAGCAATTGTGCTTTCGGGAGCTTTTCAAGAACGATTTTGAATGCCTTCAAAATATGATCTATGCTCTTATACTTTTTTATCCTTCCAAAATATCCAATCGTCGGATTTGAACTGCGAGCTTTTTTCTCTGCACGAAATCCCGACATATCAACACCGTTATGAATAATGTGCAAATTGTCATCATGAAATCCTTTGTCAATCAACTCCTCGCGGGTGCTTTTAGATACGACTGTCATGGGTATATTTTTGTAGATCGGCGGGATCAGTTTTTCCGCCATATTTACGTAAAGTGCTCCGGGTAACGACGTTTCCATGAATATGCTCGATCCGAAAAGATGATGGATAATGCCGATCAACGGCTTTTTCACATAGAGCGGTGTATAGAACGGAATTTTATTTATATCATCAACGATAATATCGAAGTTGATTTTCTTATTGAGCAGAAAATAATTATGCGGTACTACAAAGTTAAAAAAATTGCGGTGCCCGCGACGAAAAATCTGAATTCCATCGATATATTCTTCAGACATGGCATTTTCATACGTGCAGCACAAAAGAGTTACGTTATGTCCCATGCTTACAATTCGTTTGAATATTTCATGCAAGTGGACTTCGGCACCACCACCGAGTGGGTTTTTAATATCCTGCCAATTTATAGTTAAAATATTCATTTTCCGTCAGAAGCATCCTTTTGCCCAATAATTCCAATATCCAAAAATGTATAAAGCGCCCAATTCGAATGGATGAATCGTTTTCTTAAAGAATTCCGAATCTTTCTGATTCCGGGAATCCCACGCGGATACAGTGGCAATTTAATATTTATTTTTAAAAGAATCTCCCGCATTATTCGATAAAATAGACTTGGACGCATCCAGCTTCCGTAGCGGTATACAACCTTTACTCCGGAGCGTTCAGCTAAATCCTGCAGATCGTTGATTGAAAATTCGGTCTCCCAGCCGGCAAACCATTTGTTCAGAAAAATGAGAATATGCTTAATAATCGTATATATATGATACCGCTGTGGAACATCGACGAGCAAATAGCCGCCTTCTTTCAGCACGCGCACATTTTCCCGTAATAAAGGCATCGGATCTTTAAAATGCTCCAGCAATCCCTGATGAAACACAATATCAAATGTGCTATCTGCCGCTGGAATTCTGAACGCGTCCGCCAGGATCGGATGAATGTTAGCATCGCTCTGCTGATTCAGATGATTGACGATTTCTAACGCCACCGATGAATAATCCAGTACAAAAACCTCGGCGCCTTCGTTTACGAGCTTGAAACTGTCGCGTGCGGTTCCTGCTCCGACTTCCAGTATTCGTTTCCCATTCAAGTCTGTAACACGTCTCAGATTCGTAATGATCCGTTCAACATTAGAATAAACTTCTTCCACATGCTGTTTTCGATTCCAGAATTCGTCCCAGTTCTTTTTCGTCGAGGTTCTTTGCATTATGAGCCTTATGAAATTTAAAAACTTTAAGATAATGAAAAAATATCTTTAAATCAAGTCAATTTTGGTCATTTAAACAAAAAGCCAGAACTGGTATCCGGCTTCTAATTTTAGGATAACGGAAAGAGTGAACTTAAATGATTTTATTAATCGATCTGCTTTCTGGTTTTTAATTTCATTGTTTTATTCGTGATCGACCATTTCCATTTTTCGATGGAGCTCGTTAATTTCTGATCTCATTTCCATAATTTGTGGTATATAAGTTTCCAGTAGTCTCAGATTTTTTCGTTCTGTTTCACTTAATTCATTATGTTGATTCCTAACATATTTCATTGACTCGGTGACGATTCTGATCTGTTGGTCGATTAAATGACGCTCATGAGGCACATCAGTGGCATCGGATTGAGATTTCAACTCATTCAGCTTATTTTCATATATTGTAATGGCTTCAACAGAAGAAGAATCTGCAAGATAAGCTCTCAGGGTTGCGAAAATCTTATTCTTTACCCAGGCGTATTCCTTTGTATTGAAACCCAGTTGCTTTGCAGATCTTAAATATGTTGGTAGATGATTTCCATTTTCACTTAATGATCTGAAAGCATCGATATAATCCTGAATCGAAGTGTTTAGCTCTTCCTTTTCTCTACTATCGGCATGTGACGAAGATTGATAGCTCGTATTAAAATCTTCCTCAAGTTGTTTCTGCTGTTGAATTCGAATACGGATATAATTTTCGATCTGCTCCTTTGTCAGCAAATCGTCTTCCGGTGGTTTGTATTGATCATTTTCAATTGCCTGCGATATTTCCGCTGATATCTCATCGTCTTCGTTTGAACCACAGGAGAAAATGAGTGCAATGATGAGTAAAATGAAAAGACTTCTCATTTTGCGTTCTTCCTCTGAATGTAAAATTTATCAATGTCTGTCATTGAATATTCGTGCGTTTCGCTTGCAAATTAATGCGCATAAGATGCGAGAATGCTGCAATTCGCTCAAAAAGAAGCCAGGTCTTTGACTGGCAATTGCGTCCCTGCTTTCAGTGCAACCTGCTGCGCGTTCTCATAATACTGCGGAACAATCTCTCCTGTTTTGGGATCCACATATTCAAAAATAATTCCAGCCGGAATAGTAAAATCCAGGTAGCGTTCGTTCTTGAGTGCATCCTTCATGAAATACGTCCAGATGGGTGTTGCTGCCGGACCACTTGTAATTTCGTTTCCATTTTTATCGAGCAACGGTTTTGGATGATCAAAGCCGACCCAGACCGCAGTTACAAGCTGCGGAGTAAAACCGATAAACCACGCATCACGGGCATCGTTTGTTGTCCCGGTTTTTCCCGCACATGGTCTGTCGAAACCAAGCCCGCGAACCCGGCGTGCCGTTCCCTGGTTTACGACCGATTTCATCATATCCACGAGTACATAG
>WJJN01000551.1 GCA_014729735.1 Candidatus Zhuqueibacterota bacterium | reverse complement strand
TCCTGAAATCAACGATATTCCACACAGGACTTCCAGCCAAGGAAGGACTACTGCGACAATGCTCACCAGCAGGTAGGGCAGAATGCGGTAATTATCGATATCTTCGGCAAACGTAGCGGGATCGAGAATTTTACTGACACCTGCGTAGATAAAAAGGGCAGCAATCACCCATCGCAAAAGGTAAATAAAATATTTCAAATTGCTTCTTCTTTCCATAAATTACTTTCTGCTTGAAAGAGTCATATTGGATTCGTCCCATTTCTCCATGCCGCCCTCAAATACCGCGACTTTCGTAAAACCGAAATTGAGCAGATCATAAGCAAGGGATTCGCTGAGATCGCACTGCGGTCCGTCGCAATAACAAATCAGCCACTTGTCTTCAGGTAATTCAGGGATAATCCGGTCATACGCGTCCAGATCGGCAAAGGGCATGTTTATCGATGTTTTAATATGTTTGCGCTCATAATGTTCCGGGATACGGGCGTCCAGAAGAATTGCCTGTTCGGTTTTCATTAGTTCAACTACCCGGTGGATGTGCAGGTATGCTGGATTTTCGGCTCCAATTTTCGGACTATCCGGTGATATGGGAATTGACGCCTGCGGTAAATCAACAGCAGGGACATCATCGGCAGCAAATTCAAGCGGAGGTCTGCTTGTTGAAATTTCAACCGATCTCGGATGGAAGATATTCACTAAAAATCCGAAAATCGAAGCCGCTAAAATAATAAGTAAAGCCTCGCCGATCGTTTTTTTTGATATATATCTCAAATCATTTTCTCTCTTGATATTTTGTATAGCAACATATTTTGGAGCGACAGTTTCTGAAAGATATTCAAATTTCAGTTAAAAATCAAGCAGGAAAATGAAATTTTATTTCCGTTCATTACATTTCAGCTACTTCAATTCAGATGCATCACTATATCTCGAATTATTATTTTTAACTTTCTCCAGATCCAGTTTTATCTGACTATCGTTCTCCAACCAGAAAGATATTAACGGCATCAAACTGGAAATGTATAAATTTTTCGCGGAATGATTCAAAGAATAAATTGCCCATTTTCCATCTTTCAAATCATTGACAATGCCCGCATCTCGAAGCACACTTAAATGCTTTGAAACCGTTGAAGTCGCCAGTCCCAAAATTTCGGTAATATCACCAACGCACAACTGTCTTTTTTGCAGCATCTTTATTATTCGCAAACGATTCTTATCTCCAAGTGCTTTCAGAATTTTAACAAGTTTATCCATTTTTCCCTCGTTGAGTGTTAGTCTTATTGATGTTATAAAAGTCCTTTAATCGATTTTGGAATCTTTCTGCCCTGTAATCGCGAACAGAGGTAACACAATTTTTGCGCCAATTAGGTCGGGATTTTAATAAATGATTCAGCCGTTCTTTCACATTTTGTTCATCGACGATATATCCGTTGAAATCATTTTTAATCAGTCGCGGCAAATCACCGGTGGCATTCGAAAGAACCGGCGTACCGCATGCCAGGCTCTCTAATGCAACCAGCGGTAGTCCTTCGCTGTGTGAATAAATGAAAGTGGCATCTGCAAGGTTATAATAATCAGGCAAATCACTATGTTTGACATGACCCAGCAAAGTCACGTTCTCATTTTTGTATTTTACAATTAATTTTTTTAAATCAACAAGCATAGTGCCTGTGCCAGCGATGAGAAGTCGGAACCGATTAGATTTGGAATTAAACTCGAGGCTATTGAATATTTCGAGTAGCTGAAACAAATTTTTTTCTTTTTCAAGCCTGGCGACCACCAACAGCACTCGTTCATTTCTTTTGATGTTGTGCTTTCGCCTTAGTTTTGATATCGTTTTAATTCCATAAGGTCTGAAATTTGAATTTACGTATGGAAAAAGCAATACAAATTTGTCGGTGTGTTTGGGATATTTCGATTCATAAACTTTCAGCGAATGCTGATCAATAAATCCGATCTTTCGAAAACAGGGTAATGAAATTCTTTCCAAAATCTGATAAATATAATATTCGAGACGACTTCTGGTTATGCGGATCACTTCTGCCGGATTTCCGTGAATGCTGCATAATTTGGGATTTTTATGTAATAGGAACGGAACAGCATGGTCCGGGCGCTGAAAATGAAGAACAGCATCCTCATCGATTTTTAGAAAAAGTGCTTTCAAAAATAAATTTCTTAAAAAATCAAAACTTCTAGAAAATGAGGCGTCCTTATTTTTCATAACCGATAAATGACTGAACGGCGAAAACTTGTCTGCTGAATATGATTTATCCATTGCATTGCGATTTTCTTCTTCAGGATTCCTGTTGGAAGTTATTTCAGTCACACCAATCGTAGAAATCCTGTATTCATCTTCAGGCATGCTTTCAATAATTGATTTGACATAATTTTCAATGCCCCCTGGTCGTAACAATTGGGGATCGAAATTGCCAGTGATATATATTTTTTTACGACACTTTTCCTGCTCCATATTTGTGAGAAAACCAACCATCCATTCATTCACATCAATCATATTTTGCAGCATGCACTCGCGTTTGGCTTTATAAATATGATCGAGATTGTGGTCTGCAAGCAGTTCACTCGTTGCCGTCAATAAATCCTTTTCATTATAAATTTGCCTGATTAATCCGTATTTTCGGTCATATTCATCGATATAGCCCAGCCGCAATTTGTTGCAGTAAATAACTGGCTTCCCGAGTACGGCTGCCTCCGCTGCCGTGGTTGCGCCTTCACTGATTACGATGTCGGCAATGGATATCAGATCATGAAAGCGATTAAGCGGAAGAAATACATTACTTCTAATCGCGTTCTTTTTCTCATCATTATCAGATACGATGATAACAATTGCCTTGCTTTTCAGTCTGTCAATAATGTAACGCCAACTGAAGAGCGGTCTTTTAAACAGATCGTGAGAAGCGCTCCACGCAACAAGACGGATCAGGATGATTTTTTTTCCGTTCAACAGATGATCCCGGACGATATCGTTCTGTTCATCGATAATTATATTCTGAAGATCGGATTTTAGCTCCTGACCATTCTGAACAAAACAATTCGGGTGAAGATAGGCTAATTCCTTGGAACCGTTGTACAGAATCTGTCTTTTGCCAAGATCTAGTTTATAACAATTGGGTGTGCAAATATAATCGGCAAAGGGGAAGGTTAGCAGATTTTGAATGAGTGTATGTTCTGTGTCGTCAAAAATTATGGATTGAATTTTCAACATTTTAGCGGCAAGCGGAACATATAAATTGCCGGAGCTACCCACGATCATATCCGGTTTAAAAGATTTCATCTGAAGATACAATTCCATGACAATGGGAGGAATGCTGACCAGACGATGGAATGAACCACGGCTGTTGCGCCGTAGTCGATAATCAAAATTGAATTCTTGTAAAAGCTTAATGACACCTGCTGAGTTGCGGGCGGTAATGCGTACAGAATGACCGAGATTGATTAGTCGCGCGATGCAATTTCTGAATTGATGAACATCTGCCGGATGCGTTATGTCGAATGCTATTTTCATTGAAGCTGTCTGTATTATGCGATATATTTCAAACTATATACATGCATCAACATAAAAATACAGACAGATTTCTTCAGTATAATTTTAACCGGAGTGTGCGATTTATCACTCATTCGTTAAGACACGATG
>WJJN01000550.1 GCA_014729735.1 Candidatus Zhuqueibacterota bacterium | reverse complement strand
TCGTAAAAAAGAAATGAAGCAAAAAAAGTCAAGCGGAGAATTGTATCTTTCTTTCGAATTTGGGGACCGCTCCGGCAGAGTGCGCGGAACTGTCTGGGAACAGATAGAAAAGATAAATCACGAATTTCAAGTTGCGGATATGGTCAAAGTTAAGGGGAAAATAATTAGCTACCGCGATGATGCACATCTATCAATTGAGAAAATGCGACGAGTCACTGAATCGGACAATGTAAATCCAATGCAATTTCTGCCTGAAAGCGAAGCAGATATCAGTGAACTTTATAATGAACTGCTCGAATGGATTGCCAGCATCAATAATACTCATTTAAAAAAACTTTTGGAAAATATTTATAATGATCAGGAGATAAAAAAGAAATTTATAATGGCTCCTGCTGCCAAATTGTGGCATCATAATTATCTTGGCGGACTTACAGAACATACTGTTGCACTTGTGAAGCTCTGTCACAATTTGCAGAAACTTTATCCGCAATTGGACCGAGATATTTTGATAGCAGGTGCGATGCTTCACGATCTTGGCAAGATTACGGAACTGGAAACCACAGGATTCATTAACTATTCCACCGAAGGGCGACTATTAGGTCATATCACCATTTCCTGTGAAATAGTGACCGATAAAATCAAATCCATGAAAAACTTTCCCGAAAACCTCAAACAGCAGCTATTGCATTGCATTCTAAGCCATCATGGGAAACATGAATACGGCTCACCTGTGGTACCGATGACCCTTGAAGCGCTCGTATTAAATTATGCTGATGAGCTTGATTCAAAGATTGCTGCATTTATGCGAATTAAAAACAAGGAGCAGGAGCCAGGCAGGGTGTGGAGTAATTACGTGAATTTACTGGATCGATTTTTGTATTTGGGGGATTTGTAAACCTAAGATCTGGAGAGGGATATATCGATAAAAATTCCCCGAAGCAGTTTTAACGAAAACATCATGCATTGCCCAAATACATTTAAGGAGACTCCCGTAAGTCGCCATTATTAAATCATTAAAACTGCTTCAGGTGTCCCTCCGAATTATTGTCAAGTTTCATTTAAAATCACTTATTTGTATTTCAATGATCATACCAAAAACAAACAATAATCTGCTTATTGTTTAAATGTAAGTTACAACGATTTCAAAACCCAGTTGTTATTATCATTTTGAGACGAGGACCTCTTATCTATTAAAATGAGAATTAAGAAACGCGAATCAACAGTAAAAGCGTTCCTTAAAAATAGTTTCAGTCCCGAAACTTTTACTACTAATTTACGTTTTAAAAGCCAGTATCTTTAAAAATAAGGGAGGAATCATGGAAAATATGACAGCCGAAAGCAATCATCAGATGAGCACTTTCGACAAAATAGTGAACGTATTCGTCTCTCCGAGAATGACTTTTCAAAGCATAAATCGCAAACCGGATTGGGTCATACCGATGATCATTGTTGTGGCGGTTGCTGTTATGTTTACGACGTTTATCATGCCAATTGTGCTTCCCGAACAAATGGAACAACAGCGCGAGGGTTTTGAAGAGCGGGGCATGAGTGAGGAAGAAATCGCTCGCGCGATGGAGATGGGACAGAAAGTCGGAAGGATTGTTGGTCCGATAAGCGCAGGGGTAATGACAATCGTATATTTACTTGCCGTTGCCGGCGTTTTATTATTTTGCGGAAATATTATTCTGGGCGGCGAAACAAATTATAAGCGGGTTTTATCTGTGGTTTCGTACTCATCATTGATAGGCAGTCTGGGGACCATCTTATTGTTGCCACTCGTGCTTGCCAAAAAGACAATGCATGTCAATTATAGTCTGGCAGTGCTGATGTCTTCAGAAGCTCACGATACTCCTCTGTATCAATCTTTATCCAAAATCGATTTCTTTGCAATTTGGCAGGTTATTGTTGTCGGAATCGGTTTGTCCGTGATTTACAAATTTACAACCAAAAAATCGATTACATTAGTTGCAATTTTATATGCACTATATGCCATAATTTCCGTCATAATAACAATGTTATTTTAAGTTCATATCAATTAATTTTAAGAGGTTCTCATAATGAAAAGCAGACTATTGATCGCGGGATTCATGTTCGCTGTAGTGATTTTCGGTAATTTGGATCTTCAGGCTCAGGAACAGGAGATTTATTCGGTTAACGACTGCATTAAGATCGCGTTAAAGAATAATACTGACATCGTTACATCGCAGAGCAATTATCAGATGTCGCAAGCCGGCTTAAGATCTGCCTGGGGCAACTTTATGCCTTCCATAACTGCTTCAGCGCAATGGCGTCGTCGAAATGAAGATCTGATTATGTTTCGGTTTAAAGATTTTGTACAATCGAAAGACTCCTATTACTACGGTGTAGAATTAAACCAGCCGTTGTTTACCGGTTTCGCGAATTATGCTATGTTGCAAAAAAATCGAGCCGAAGAGAAAATGTACAAATACTATCTCACCGGTACACAGCAGCAAACAGTACTGGAAGTGAAAGAAAAATATTATGAGGTTTTGAAATCAGAACAGCTTTTGGTCGTTGCTGAAGAATTCCTGCTGGCAAGCCAACAGGAGTTGAGACGAATCGAAGCAATGGAAGAAATCGGTTCTGCTTCTCGTGCCGAAGTATACCAGCAAAAAGTGCGCGTTGGTGAAAACAAGCTTTCGCTTATTGATGCTCAGAATGCGCTTAGCAATGCAAAAGCACAATTGAATTATACGCTGGGAATAGATGTCAATACAGAACTTGATCTGGATGACGATATTTTAGAAGTATCGGATGTGGATGTGAATTATGAGGCGCTGGTCAACCAGGCGTTGGAAAATCGAGTCGATTATCAAGCTGCACATCAAAATGTGAACAGCGCAAAGGCGGATGTCACTCTTCAACGCAGTGATTATTATCCCTCTGTCTCGCTACGCGGTGAATATAGCTGGTTCGATGTAAAATTCCCGGAATCAACACAGGCATTGGAAGAATTTGATAACTACAGCGTCAGTTTGAATCTCTCGATGACTTTATTTCAGGGATTTAAAACCCGAGCCAATGTAAGCAGTGCCAAAGCATCATTAATGATGGCGCAAGCTGAATTGGAGCAAACCAAGCGTCAAGTGATGCTCGATGTAAAAACTGCGGTTCTGAATGTTCAGAAAGCAGCCGAAAATATCGAAGTCACCCAGGAAAATCTTGTTTCGGCAGAAGAAGATTACCGGCTGGCTTCGGAGCGATACCGCGTTGGTTCGGGAACACTGCTCGAACAAATGAATGCCGAGAGCTCACTTAGTAGTGCAAAAGCAAACAGAATCGAAGCCCTGTATGATTATCAATATTATCTGGCAGCACTTGAACTGGCTGTAGGTAATTTGAAAGTCGTTTACTAAATAGTGTTTGTGATTAACTGATTCGATTCGTTTAATAAACTTTTATAAACGAGGAGAAAGGATGTCGAAAAAGAAGAAGTTATTGTTATTTTCAGGTGGTCTTGTTCTAATTATTGTATTTATTGTCGCGAACTTGTTCAAAAGCAAGGGAGGACATATTGAAGTTCAAGTTGAAGAGGTCAAAAAGGGATCAATTACGCAGACAGTATCCGGTTCAGGGAAAATTCGCCCGGAAGTCGAGGTGAAAATCTCAGCCAATGTGAGTGCGGAAATTATCGGACTCTATGTCGAAGAAGGCGATAAAGTAAAGAAGGGCGATTTATTGGTTGAGTTGGATGCCAAGCGCTACGAAGCCGCGCTTGAACGGGCAAAATCAAATTTGAAGTCTGCCCGGGCAAATCTCAAAAAAGCGAAATCCGATTATAAAAGAACTCTGGATTTGTATACAAAAAAACTAATATCGGATGCAGAAAAAGAAAGCGCCGAAGCCACTCTGCTCCTGGCTGAAAGCGAAGTAGAACAGGCACAGGCAAGCCTTGAGGAAACGGAAGATCAATTACAAAAGACAAAAATATATTCACCAATGACCGGAACCGTTTCTCAGTTAAATAAAGAGCTGGGAGAAATCGCACTGGGATCCACATTTCAGGCGGACGTAATAATGGTTGTGGCGGATCTCTCTAACATGGAAGTAGTAGCAGAAATCGATGAAAATGATGTGGTACTGGTCTCCATCGGTGATTCGACCAATATCGAAGTGGACGCGATCCCGGATACGACATTTTCAGGAATCGTCATGGAAATTGCTCACACAGCTACTACCCGTGGTTTGGGCACACAGGAAGAAGTCACTAATTTCGAAGTTAAAATAGCGGTGATTAATCCGGTCGATAAATTGCGTCCCGGTATGTCCGCAACAGTGGATATAGCGACCGAAACCAGGCGGAATGTACTGCACGTACCCATCCAGGCGGTCACCGTTCGCATGCCGGGTGAAATTAATGCGAAGAAACCAGGGGAAGCCGAAACCGACTCAGAAAGCGATAAAAAGGAAACAGGTGAAACAGAACAGGTTGATCCCGAGGATACTGAGGATAAAATGATCGAAGTCGTGTTTATCGTCAAAGGGGAAAATGCAGACATTGTGCCTGTGGAGACCGGAATTAGTAATGATACGGATATCGAGATAAAATCGGGTCTGGAAGAGGGGCAAAAAGTTGTGATCGGCAGCTATCGGGCGATATCCAAAACATTGAAAGATGAAAGCCTTGTGAAAGTGACGGATAAAAACAAATCATAGTTTTAATTTATTGAGGTAATCCATGCTGATCGATATCAAAGATATTAAGAAAATATACAAGGTTGGAACCGTGGAAGTCCATGCCTTGCGTGGTATAAATCTGCAAATCAAAGATAATGAATACATGGCAATAATGGGACCGTCCGGCTCTGGTAAATCTACATTAATGAATATCCTGGGATGTCTGGATACGCCGTCCGAAGGAAGTTATCAGTTTACCGGAGAATCGGTCAGCCAGATGAACGACAATCAATTAGCGGAAATACGGAATCGCGAGATCGGTTTTGTATTTCAAACCTTTAATCTACTGCCCCGGGCGTCTGCATTGCATAATGTAGAACTACCTTTGATTTATAATGGCACGCCCTCTTCAAAACGCAAAAAATTTGCTAAAGATGCTCTGGAGAAGGTTGGCTTGGCAGATAGAATGGACCACAAGCCGAATGAATTGTCCGGCGGTCAGCGACAGCGGGTAGCAATTGCTCGGGCACTGGTGAATAATCCTAAAATCATACTGGCTGATGAGCCAACAGGTAATCTCGATACCAGGACCGGCGAAGAAATTATGGAAATTTTCGAGGACCTTCAAGAAGCCGGAAATACGATCATCTTGGTGACCCATGAAGAATATATTGCCGAACATACGAATAGAATAGTTCGTTTACGTGATGGCAGAATCGAACGGGATGAGGCTTTTGCATGAAATTTATAATAGAATTATGGGAAGGCATCAAAATCGCGCTAATTGCCCTGCGGACAAATAAATTACGGTCTTTTTTAACGACGCTGGGAATTGTCATAGGTATCATGACGGTAATTTCAATCCATGCAATCATTATCGGATTGAATGATGCTTTCTATTCATCTATTTCTGCGCTTGGCTCGGATACGTTATACATACAAAAATTTGCATGGGCGTCGCGCACGGATTGGCTGAAATCGCTGCATCGAAAAGATATTACGATAAAAGAAGCGAAGGCTATTGAGGATCACGCAACACTTGCCGAGGCGGTTGCGCCGACGATTACCACACGTCGCACTGTTAAATATGAAAGTGAAAAGCTCACCCGCATTCAGGTAACGGGCACGACTGATAAGTATACCGCTACCTCCAATGTATACCCCGAATTCGGAAGACCTCTGTCAAAGTTAGATGTGGATCACAGAAGATACGTCTGCATTATCGGTTGGGAGATTGCAGATAAATTATTTAAAAATATAAATCCACTCGGCAGAAGAATTACAATCGGATTTACCAAGTTCCGTGTGATTGGAGTGATGGAAAAACGAGGCAGCATGCTCGGGCATAATCTCGACACGGAAGTAATTATTCCGTTCGGTGTTTTTCAGAAGCTGTACGGTTCCAGGCGCTGGGTGACTATCGAGGTGAAAGTAAGGAATCCCGAATACATCGAAGATGCCAAGGATGAGCTTACCGGTATCTTGCGCAGGGTACGAAAAGTACCACCCGGTGAAGAAAACGATTTTGCGATCAATCAGCAGGATGTGCTGGCGGATTTGTATAAAAGCTTGACCACTGCCCTGTATATCGTGGCTTTTGGTGTGGGTGCTATCTCGCTTGTAGTCGGAGGTATCGGCATTATGAACATCATGCTGGTTTCGGTGACTGAGCGAACAAGAGAAATCGGAATTCGAAAGGCAATTGGGGCACGAAATGTCGACGTGCTCTGGCAGTTTTTGGTGGAATC
>WJJN01000549.1 GCA_014729735.1 Candidatus Zhuqueibacterota bacterium | reverse complement strand
TCCATCCGGGCATCATATGATGAACGTGTCATCTGCACCAGGTAATTCGCGACAATCCCTGTTTCGATTAAATTCGATAAAAAATCCTTGTGATATAGCCAGGAAATATTATATTATAGGAATTCATTAAAATCAAGCTCTATCTCTGCTGTTGTAGATATTTTCTTGTGAGAACCACTGTGAATTTTGTAATGTTAAATTGATTAATAAATTTCAAATACTCTACTGAGGTGAATATGAATAAGAACAAGCTGTTACTGATGATTCTCGACGGATTCGGAATCAATGAGAAAAAGGAACGAAATGCTGTAAAGAATGCACATCTTCCAAACCTGAATCAATTTTTTAACACAATGCCCTGGACAAAACTCGCCTGCCATGGTCGGGCTGTGGGATTACCGGACGGGATTATGGGCAATTCCGAAGTCGGGCACATTAATATTGGTGCCGGGCGTGTGGTAATGCAAGATCTTGTACGGATTACTGTGGCGCTGGAAGACGGCAGTTTCGAAGAAATTTCGGAGTTCCAAAATATTATTACATATATCAAAGAAAACGATAAATCACTGCATCTCACCGGTCTGCTTTCCGATGCCGGTGTACATTCCGATTTCAATCATTTAAAACAAATTCTGAAAATACTGAAGAAGAACAATATTGAACGCGTTTATTTGCACGCGATTACCGACGGTCGCGATACTCCTCCGAACAGTGGAAAGCGGTACCTGAAAGATATTCTCGATTTTATGGAAAAAGAACAGATCGGGAAATTAGCATCTATTATCGGACGGTATTATATTATGGACCGGGATAAACGATGGGATCGTGTTAAAATTGCTTATGACGCGCTTACCAGCGGAACCGGCGCAGCACACACGAGGGAACCGATCGTTGCGATGCAGGAAATGTACGATAATAAGATCACCGATGAATTTATGAAACCGATCCTGATAGATGATAACGGCGAAAATCATCTGATCGAGGACGGCGATGCCGTGCTCACATTTAATTTCCGGGCGGACAGAATGCGGGAAATTGCAATGGCTCTCAATTTCGATGATTTCGATGAATTTCCCCGCGATAGGAAATTAAACCTGCTTTATACCACACTCACCCGCTATCAGGAAGATTTTCCGTTTCCGGTTTTATTTAAAGATGAGGTATTGAAAGACATTTTCGGAGAGATTGTCAGCAAAAATCATTTGACTCAATTGCGAATTGCGGAGACCGAGAAATATGCGCATGTCACTTATTTTTTCAATGGTGGCGAAGAGAAATTGTTCGAAGGTGAAGACCGCATTTTGGTTCCGTCTCCAAAGGTCGCGACCTACGATCTCCAGCCGGAAATGAGCGCTCCGGAAGTTGCCACAAAATTATCCGAAGCTATCGACGCCGAGAAGTACGATGTGGTCATTCTCAATTTTGCTAACGGCGATATGGTGGGACATACTGGTGTTTTCGAAGCCGCAGTAACTGCACTGGGACGCCTCGATGAGCTTGTTGGCAAACTGGTGTCGCAGTTCACCGGTAAAGGAGGAACGGTTTTCATCACAGCAGATCATGGTAACAGCGAAGAAATGTGGGACTTTAAAAACGATCAGCCGCACACGCAGCACACGCTAAATCCGGTACCGTTCATCGTCATCACGCCGGATGATAGACAAATCAAATTACGGGATGGTGGAAAGCTGGCTGATATTGCCCCGACGATGCTCAAAATCCTGGAAATTCCAAAACCCGAATTGATGACCGGGAAATCGCTGATCGTGGAATAATTTATACTCTGAAAAATCAAACCACAAACTGCATAAAGAACGTGGACGAATAATTTTTATATTTAAAGTACAATAGAAAGGAAATTGAATGCCAAAAATCCGTTTGCTGTCGTGGAACGTAAATGGCATCAGAGCGGTAGACCGAAAAAATGCTCTGGACTGGTTTTTCGAAGAGAAACCGGATATTTTCTGCCTCCAGGAGACGAAAGCGCATCCGGATCAACTCCCGGATAGATTGACTCAAATGGACGGCTATCACATTTTTTTCTCATCTGCAGAAAAGAAAGGTTATAGCGGCGTGGCGCTGTATACCAAAATAAAGCCGCTCAAAGTGAAATATGGCTTTGGTCTGGAAAAATTTGATAACGAAGGGAGAGTCATTATTGCCGAGTATGACCATTTCGTGTTGATCAATGTATATTTCCCCAATGGAAAGCAGTCGAAGGAACGGCTCCAGTATAAAATGGATTTTTACGATGCCTATCTCGATTATGCCGACTCATTAAAAGCAGATGGCAAAAAAATCGTGATGTGCGGTGACGTTAATACGGCACATAAGGAGATCGATCTGGCGCACCCGAAAGCGAATGAAAAATCGTCCGGTTTCCTGCCGATCGAAAGAGCGTGGATCGATAAAATGATCACAAGCGGATACCTGGATACTTTCCGCATGTTCAACGATCAGCCGGAGCAATATACGTGGTGGGACGTGCGCACCAGGGCAAGAGAGAGAAATATCGGCTGGAGAATCGACTATTTCTTCATCAGTGTAAATCTAAAAAATAATATCGAAAATGCATTTATCCTGCCGGAAATTATGGGCTCCGATCATTGTCCTATCGGAATAGAGCTGAATATTTAGCGATCAAACCGGGAAACTCTGTAACACGGAAGGCGCCGGAAGAGATAGTAAATTAATATCGAAGATATAGCCATAATTGTAGGGAAATTTCTCGGCAATTACCGGACGACCAAATTTCTTGCGCAAAAATACATAACTGGTGGAAAAAAACAGTGACCTGTAGCTTTTGTCCCAATGATACGACAGCGGTCTGTTCTTCTTGATGACAACAAATCGGTTAGGTACTCGATTATCATTGTAGATGAAAGTATAATTTCCCTTTAGTTTCCTGATATTTGCCTTGAGATATCCAATATATTGATGCAGATCCATCATTTTGGGATCTGCCTGATGGATTAATTGAAAAATAACCTCACTATCCACTTCTGCACTCCGTTCAATAGGATATTCACTAAATAACTGATCATCATTTTTAATATGCCCATTATGAATACCGATAATGTGTCCGCTATGAATCGGATGGTTATTTGAATAATTATAACGGTTGCCTTTAGTCGGTTTTCTGGTATGCCCCAACAGCGCGATCGTATTTTGCGATAGCAGAGAAAGAATTTCTTGATACTTCGAAGTCTTCACAAACTCAGAAGCTGAAATCGGCTGCTTGTAAATAATCTGGTGCCCCTCTCTGTAGACTATACCAATCCCGCAAGCCTCGCGACCTTTTTCTTCATTGGCAAGAAGACATTCGGTAAAAATCTCTCGGAGTTTATCCCATTGTAACATTGTTCTTTTTTGGGGTGACAAAAAAATCGCAGATAATCCACACATAATTAGCCGTTCAGGTTAAAAATAAAATCGATCCCAATTCCGCGTCCCAGTAGATTCCTCGCCAATAATTATATTCTGAAAGTCTTTTCTCCAGTTCCTGAGATGAAATCCGCAGTTCTGCCGTCATATTTTTCTTCCATTCCGATACGGATTTTTGTCCGGTTAACAATGAAAGCTCAATCACCCGAATAATTTTCCGATCTAACACATCCCATTCGATCTTCTGCTTCTCTGCCAGTTTTTGGAGTGTGGTTTCAATTTGTTTCCAGGAATAT
>WJJN01000072.1 GCA_014729735.1 Candidatus Zhuqueibacterota bacterium | reverse complement strand
TGAACAGGAGCCGGCTGCTGAATTATTGCCAGTTGCCCTGAAAAAGCAGGTCGGCATCATTGTGCGTGTCGCATTTGATGAAGGCGTATTGACAGGGAAATACTCGGCAGACAGTACGTTCCCGGAAGGTGATTTTCGCCAGAACTATTTTGCCGGAGACCGGATTGAGCGAGCCGTAAATCGCGTAAAGAAAATAGAACGGGATATTTCCGACACCGGACTTTCATTACCGCAGGTCGCGCTGAAATTTGCCATGTCCCATGACGCCGTAAGCACAGTTATTCCGGGCATCCGAAACGTGCAGCAGGCAGAGGCGAATATCGCTGTGTCCGATCTGCCGGAGCTTTCTGACGATCTGATACATCGTCTGCACAAGCACCACTGGCGCCGGGCATTCTGGTATGCAGGGAAATGAGCGACTACTTTTGCCCGATGAATTGAAAACCAACTGCATCATGCCCGTTCATAGTCGTTAAATGAATTTCTTCAAAATGGATTCGCTGAAACCGGTGAGTTAATTCCGCGATCCATTTTACATCATGATGCCTTAACACAGCGCCTTCCGGTAATTCAAACACACCATATTTGTTATAGATATTTTTGAATGCATCATAACGCCGAAGATTTCGAGCATCACGCTGGAGCAACAAATCGCTGATATAAATGAAGCCGCCCGGTTTCAATAATTGAAATATTTCGTCAATGATTTTTTGTTGACCATCATCTGTGGGCACGCAGGTAAGCACAGCGAATAAAATGACCAAATCGAAGTCAGTGCGTTTCTTAAAACTGGATTGAACAAGCAGGTTCAGATGGGGATACATCCGCAGCCCGCGTTCTATCATGGCTGCTGCAGGATCGATGCCGATTACTTTGGAATAGCCATGTTCCCACAATTCGGCGCAGGTTCTGCCGTATCCGCAGCCATAATCCAGAATCGCTGCATTAGGCTTGATTAATCCTTCCAATAAATCGAAGCGGAACGGATGGCTGAAATTTTTCTGCTCCGCGACCCGGTTCCAGTAATCCACCTGAACATTTAGAGATTTGCTATCCATTCTCTCCGCTCATCCGGGCGATTTTCAGATAATAATAACGAAGCAAATCCTGCTCTTTTTTGCCCAGCACTTGTTCCTCGATGCGCAGAATCCGCTCCACGTCGCGCAGGGCGCGCAGCACATCGATGGGTACTTCGCGCATTTGCTGCGGTATCTGGGTGAGGTAATTGACCGCATCGATCAGGAACTGGCGCATGGAATCATCCATCACCCCGCGCAGCAGCCCCGCTATCTGACTGCCCAACCGGCTCACTTCCCCCGGCTCGATGGTGAATGGAATTTCCGGTACTCCTTTTCGTTGGGACAGCGAATTAATTGCCAGCGCCAGTTCTACAAAACTCTCCACCTGCTGTTTAATTGGCTTCCGGATGAGATTCCACATCTCCGCACGAATTGCTCCAATTTCCACCGGGACACGCATTAATTGTTGCATTGTTTCAGCCCACTGTGGTTCGATATCCACGGAGATGTCTTTCTGTAAATTATCAAAATCAGTATTGAATAAATCCGGTTGCAACAGGATCGCCACATCCGGGCGGAATGCAGGCAATACATCCGGAACGATTCGATTTCCGCTGAAAAATTCAGAGACATTCAATCCCTGGCGTCGCAACAATTCTTTCTGCATCATCAGGATGAAACCGGGGATGGAGTCGTTATCTTCCTTTAAAATCAAAAAAGCGGAATTCCCTGCCCGGAATGAGGGTTCCATTTCCCTGACATATTGCAGCGAAAGATCATGATAAATACGTAACGTATGCATAATGTCATGCACCGGCAATAGTGGTAAAATACGTTCATTAATCACCGTTAGTCCGTCGCTGTTCGCGAACTGCTTTTCAGCGAATTCACTGAGTGCCCGAAATAATCCGGTGGTCAACTGATTCACACCTAAAATGACTGTCTGCGCCCGGTTATGTCCGATCGCCCGAAACAGACTGCCATGTTTCAACAACGGCAGGGTCTGCACCAGCCGCTCGATAATCTGCTGCCCCTGATTGCCGGGAGTTTGCTGACCCGGTCGCACCGTCGGTCGATCCCGCAATGTTGGTGTTGCCCGGGAGATGAAATAGGAAATCACATGAATTCCGACGACATCCTCTTCCCTGCCGTACAGGATATGTTGATAATAGCGGGATACCAGGTCGATGAACTCATTAAAAATTTCATCCCTGCGTCCCATTGTCAGCCGTTCCAGTTCCTCAAATCCCCGTGACTGAAATCGCAGTCGGGTTTCCTGCAACGGCTCATCAGCGCGGGCGAGTTCACCTTCATAATATTTTTGCGCCTCGCCGACATGATAGACAAGCCGCGCCCGTTCATAAGCCGGCAGATGGCGTAATTTTTCCGCAATATTGCTTTGAAACGTTCGGAAATCACCACCGACCAGCACACCGCGCAATGGACTTTGCGCGAATTCTGTACTTCTCCGTGCGGAATCTTTAAGCACTCCGGATAAATTTGCCAACGAATCCCTCGAATATAAAACAGATTTCCCGGCGTTTTCATCATAATACCCGCCCTGTCGCTGCATCGGTTCGCCGCTGCCCAATTTAATTCGAACCTTGCCCACAAGTCCCCGCTCGGCTAACCAGCGAATCGACCTGTGGCGTGCTTCGCGGTACAACATCGCACCTGCCGGTTGACTCACCTGCTGACTCAAATCAGAGCCGGCAAAAAACAGTTCACATACCATTTCTTCAAAACGCTCGGCAGGATTTTGTATCAATCGCTGACTTTGTCCCGCGTATTCCCAGATTCGATCCAGATATGATTCAAGATTACGAATCGTTTTGCCATCTTCAAATAACGGAATCAGGCTAACTGATGGGATCGCCGTATCAGGATTTTCGCGAGTAATTTCCTCTCGCCGCGAGCGCATCTTACGATCCAGCACGATCAAAGCTTCAGGATCGGTGGACATACTGACCTGCAAGCCCATGACCATTCCCGGGTTTCCGTACTTTCCCGCGATTTCATTGATTTCCACAATATTATGCACAGTGGTATCGATTGCAAATTGATCCTGCGCCAGAATCATTTTTTGGTGAATGCGCGGGGTCAGCATGAACCGCCGCAGCAGGCTTCGGAAAAATCCGGCGTGCAGAGCGATTTCCGGGTGATGCAG
>WJJN01000548.1 GCA_014729735.1 Candidatus Zhuqueibacterota bacterium | reverse complement strand
CCGGAAAACGCAAACCCAGAACGTATCGGAAAAATGCCCGCAAAGATTATCTTGCAACGGCTCGAAAGAGACGCAAAAGCAAAAAAGTATTGCGAAAAGCGATCCGCAAGCAGTTAAATTATGTGAAGCGAAATATCAAGATATTCATTGTCTATTAATCGTTGATCAGATATACGGAACCCGAGAAAATCGGTCCTATTTGAATTCAAAAAATATCCGGTTTTGCGGAAAGCAACTGGAGCGTCCGCCGAAGCTAAGCAAAGAAGAAAAACGCATAATGCGAATTGAGGCTCGTCTTCGCAGCCAGATCGAAGGCAAATTCGGCGAAGGTAAACGAAAATACGATCTGGATCTGGTAAAGACGAAGACGATGGTTACCAGCGAAAGCTGGATTGCCGCAATCTTCTTCGTGATGGATATCGCCCGCTGGTTGCGGGAAGATTTTTTTGTCCTTTTTTTGAAACCGATATTTTCAGGGATTTTAAACAATTCCAAAGAACTCTTTATGATAAAACAATACCGGTCGGCGCTGGTTTACTAATGTGAACCGCCGACTTTTTCAGGAAGTCCTAATTAAACTAGTTGAAATGCAGATTCCATTAAAACAAGGATAATCGATTTCTGATTTGCGATTTCCGATTTGCGAATTGAGGTTTCGAGTCTATCAATACTCGATTGGAATATTCCGAAATCCGAATTCCGACATCCGAATTCACAGCAGTACATGAAATTATTTGCTAAATTTTCGTCAGGGAATAAGCGGCGATGGTGGAAATTAATCCTAACAGCGCATCAAAAGGAAGCGCTATAACGGTATAAGTGATTTTTGACAGGACATTAAAGTCTGTTTCAGGAAAATTAAATTTGATTTGCATTTGATGCTTAAATTTGCTATTTTTTAATAAGTAATATCGCAAATGTATTTTTTACAAATGAGCATGGATGCAATGAAAAAAATCCACATTTTATTGATTGAAGACAACCGCCTGCTGCGAGAGGGTATCGCTACCATGCTTGAAAGGGTGCAGGACCTTGAGGTAACCGCACGGTCTGATGATGCAGATTTTTTAAGCGATTTAAATGACAGTAAGATAATTCCTGATGTAGTGCTTTTGGATTTGGGATTACAAAAACATAACAGCCTGCGATTAATGGAATTGATCAAAAGGGAAATACCGGACACAAAAGTCATTGCAATGGACATCCTGCCGGAGGAAACTGATATTATCGAATTCGTAAAAGCCGGGGGATCCGGATTAATTCTGAAAAGCGCCTCGATCGAGGATTTCATAAGCACAATCCGAAAAGTAGTCCAGGGGGAAAGTGTGCTTCCGCCGGTATTGACCAACTCTCTATTTTCCCAGATTATCGAAAATACAATCAGTTCGACTAAAATTAATGCCCGGGAGTCGATACGACTCACTCCGCGTGAGCGGGAAATTGTCGATTTAATATCAGAAGGTTTGAGCAATAAGGAGATTGCGCAACATCTCCATATCGCAACCTACACAGTAAAAAGTCATGTCCACAACATTCTGGAAAAACTTGCCTTAAGCACCCGCTTACAAGTCGCAGCGTTTGCCCGTAATGAAGGAGAACAGAAACCGTGATGAATCTTCTTCTATTTTCCTCTCTGCAGTTTTGCCAACATGCAGCATTTTTCGAATATCAAGCTTATCATCTTTTTTGACTGTTTATTCTAATCCAAAAGAGTTAACTCCATTTTCAATCTTTTGGGTGATTGATATTCCCTCTTTTTTTTGTTAAATTAAAGAAAAAATTGGATGTTATGTATTTCAGTATCCACTATTACGTTCTTTTATTGGACGATAAATCAATTAAGCTATTTGAGGGATTCCGAGAAACACTTTTCGAGATTTCTAACGGAGGCTTCCCATATAGACCTTCATTTACCCAACCCACCACAGTCGGGCAGACATCAATCGATAGTTTTTTAAACGAATTATATATAGAGGTGAATCGATTATTCGAGAAATTTTACAATCAGAATCCGCTTGGACTAGTATTGGTAGGCGAGAAAAAAAAACAATCAATTTTCAAATCCGTTTTGAATGATAGAAAATGCATTTTTCGGGAAATCGAAGGTAATTACGACACGGCTTCACCGGACGAACTGGGACGTGTTATATGGTCAAACGTAAAAGAAACATTGGCAGGGACTCACGAAAGGGCATTACGGGAACTCGCATTAGCATTGAGTGCTAAAAAAGTCGCTTCCGGACTCGAAGAGGTCTGGCAGATAGCGGATTCCGGCAAGGGAACAATTTTACTTGTAGAAGATGATTTTCGAATGAAGGGTAGCATTGTAAAAACGGCTTATTCCTCGATTATATCAGAACAGGTTGATATACGAAAGGTATTTGATGATGTGGTTGATCAGATCATCGACAGAGTTTTAGAGCTGGGCGGAACGGTAGTTTTTCTTGACAATGGTTTATTGGCAGAACATCAGCGAATTGCACTGATCTATCATTAATAATTTAATTATAACAATAAAAAGAAGGAGCGCAAAAATGAACATTTTAATATGGGGCATCCTTGCCGTGGTTCTTGCATGGATCGTTAAATATGCGATTGATCATAATATTTTTCACATTTCTAAACTGGATAATAAAAATCGTGCGTTCTCAGCTCTGAAAAAACGATATGCCAAGGGAGAAATTAATAAGCAGGAGTACGAGGCTGAGAAACACAATTTATATGATTGATAAATCAAATGATGAATTCAAATACTAAAAGGACAGGTCTGAATATGAAAGAATTTATTGAGTATATCATAAAAGAACTCGTCGACAAACCCGATGAAGTCCATATTAATGAAATAGACGGAGAAAAATCATCTGTCTTTGAGTTGAGAGTCGGCAAGGGTGATTTCGGCAAAGTCATTGGTAAACATGGTAAAACAGCCAGATCCATTCGGATTCTTGCTGCCGCAGTTTCAGCAAAACTGGGGAGGCGCACGATTATTGAAATACTGGAATAGGAATTTCTATCAAGCAAGTTGTAATTGCATTTAGCTAGTTATGGTTATCGGAAATATGCTGCCACCTTTACTGGATCGATTCAATGCAATATCATTACCAAGCTTAGCTACGGTTTTAGCAAACTCGGGGAGCTTGCTTAAGCCATTAAACTCTTCGATGTGGATCAAAGGCTCCAATGTGATGTTCATTCCCGGACAATCTAAATTCGCGATAAACGCAAGAAGCCTGATCAATAGAATTGTAATCTGCAGCTCTCTCGGGATTGGTCGCGTTTTTAACCGGTTGACTTTTGAAAAACTAATTTGAATCTTTAATGCTTATGCTAAACAAAATCCATAAAATAAATGTCAAAAATCCGAATGATCTTCCATTCAGAAGCCGTTCAACTGCCTTGACTAAACGAAGAGCAATTGATATTATCAGGAAATATGATTTTTATGATGCAAAGAAGAATCCAAGAGGCAAAGGATTTTCGCACAGATATGCATTGCAACTGAGAAACGGAAATAAAATAGTGATTGATGAGGAAACAAACTTAATGTGGCAAAAAGGTGGATATACTTATAAGATAGAATCGAAAGATTCAAAAAAATGCATTAAAGAACTTAATCAAAAATGTTTTGCAGGATATAATGACTGGCGGTTACCCACTTTAGAAGAAGCGATGAGCCTGGTTGAGCCACGAAAATCGGATGATGGCTTGCATATCGATCCGGTGTTTGATAAGAAACAAAACTGGATCTGGACATCTGATTCATACAACAACAGGACTCAAGCGTGGTACGTCACTTTCCTCGATGGTAGTTGCGGTTATATGCATTTGTTTAATTATGGCTACGATTACGTACGTGCAGTACGATCTTTGCATTAAACCGGACAATTCAACTTTTTACGCAAATCAATCCATCTGCATCTATTAAATAGAGCGTTTCGTGTGTAAGAATTCCTGATTGTGTAGTGAATGCAGGCGCTGGATAATTTTTGCGGGGGATAAAATAGTATATTAAAATATTTCCCAAGATTAAAATGGATACGCCAATACTAATATCTTTATTACTTGCCTTTCTTTCTGCTTTATTTCTTTCCATAACTTTAAAGCTAAAGAGAAAAATACTTAAACTTCGAGTTTTACAAGTCAAGCATTCCCGAGACTTAAAAAAGGTTGAGGAAGAGGAGGAAAAACTGAAATCTCATCAAAATAAATTAAAAGAAAATGAGGATTCAGTAAATCGATATGCCGAACAATTAAAGCAAAAAGAAAACAGCTTAAATGAGAGGGAGATCGAATTAAAACAGCAGCAGCAGCAGATAGTGCAATGGAAATCGGAACTGGAGACCAAACAATCAGACCTGGAACAAGAGTTGGAGCGAGCCAGTAGAATAATCCTTAATTTTAAGGAGAAATGGGCACAAGAAAGTAAGCAAATCAAGAACGAAAAGAGCAAAATCGAGGAAGCGAAAGAGAAAGTCACTGCTGATAAAAACAGGCTGTTTGCAGAAAGCAAGAGGCTTGAATTGAAGGAGGAAGATTTACAAGCGGAAATGAAAAAATTAACCGAAAATTTTAAAGCACTGAAACAGGTTGAAAATGAGCTATCAAAGAAAGAAAATGATTATCAAAAAAGAAAACTGGCACTGGACAAGAAAATCCTTCAATTGAAAAAGGATAAAAATAATTCGGACAACTCGAAGTTACCGTCGGATAAAAAAACCATAAATAAAATGAATATTTAGTGATGATATCATGCAATATTAGTGCGCTTCAAAACTCTGCAAAAAAGGGCGCTAATCCAACCAGACTCGCATTTATTTCTCCCAAAATCGAAATCTTTCCACTCCGGTACTGTCTTTTCTGATTTCAGAAATCCGGCTCCGTTCCAACGATTCAGCACAGATTGTATCATTTCATCGAATGCGCTGTTATTGCAATGCGCAGGATAGTTGCTGACAGCATCCAGGATATTCAGAATGTCCAT
>WJJN01000071.1 GCA_014729735.1 Candidatus Zhuqueibacterota bacterium | reverse complement strand
GGTTCAAAGAAAAAGACCTGCTCGCGTATGACAAAAAGCACGCCGAGAAAGTGGCGAATATTCTGGACACCCATTACCGCACCAATTACGGGAAGTTCCTGAACATGTACACTCCCGGCAACGCACCTTTTGTTCACGAAATGCGGGTGCACATCTTCCGCCGTGACCGCTATTTTCAGGACCGCCGGCTGTTCGTGGCATACAAAGAAAACCTGATCCTTGAAAATTTCTTCACGCATTCCCTGAGCCAATCCCTCTACCAATGGCGCGGCGACCAAGTGCAGCAATGCCGCGACGCCCTCGGCGACAAGGTGGACGAATTCTACGTCAGCCCGGTGAGCCAGAACGTCATCACCTCATTCGGCGTTCGGACTGTTTGGGTGGTATTTTTTGTCTTTGTGGGAGTGGTTGTGCTGGGAGAGGTTTTAGTGACGAGGAAGGTGGGAAAGTAAATAATTATTTGTCACTGATCCACACAGATTAAACACTGATTTTTTTTAAAATTAATAGCAATCCGTGTTTATCAGTTTGAATCCGTGGGTATTAAATTAGAAAGACAGAATACAGTTCTACCAGCAATATCCGAAGATTTGTTTATTAATCTTCGATTGCATGATTTTTTTATTGATTATTCGGTTCGATTTATTTATATTAACAATAACAAAAATATGTACTAAATGTCGATCTATGGAAAAGAAAAATTTAAGGATATTTAAGTACATGGCAATTCAAAAAGAATTAAAAGCCCCACCTATTTCTGAAGCGCTGATTGACATTAAGGTTAAGCTACCTAAATCGTTTAAAATTGAAAATCTTAAAGCGGCTCCAGAGCGTCTTACTAATAATTATCCGATATTAGAAAGCCAGAAATTCTTTCGGGGGATTCATAAAATCAGTGATGGAAAGCATCACGCAATCACTGAAGAAGAAGGATTAAATGGGTTTTTCTATAAATCAAATGATAAAAAGGATATTGTGCAATTCAGGCGGGATGGCTTCACATATAATCGATTACATCCTTATATCAATTGGGATTATTTGATACAACGAGCAAAACAAACATATCCAATTTATAAAGAAATTACCAAGCCGGAGGCAATTACACGGTTGGCTGTCCGATATATTAATCACATAAAAATTCCGCTTCCAGTTGGCGATTTATCCGAATATTTTAGTGATCCGCCTAATATTCCGGATGAATTGCCTCAAAATGTGTTGAACTTTTTAAACAGAGTGTGCTTGAATGGTTTTGATGGTAATATTAGAGCAAATATAACCCAAAGCTTAAAAAGTGAAACTCAGGATATAAAAAGCCAAATAGTGATGTTACTGGATATAGATGTTTATAAAACAATTAATGCCCGAATCGAAGGGGATGAGATCTGGGAATATTTTGAAAAATTTCGGGAGATAAAGAATAAAATATTTTTTAAATATATAACTGAAAAAACAGTGGAGCTATTTGAATGAGTGTTCTATGCATTTCCTATGACAATCCAAAGCATATACATAATTTTTTCTCAGATGCTGCAATTGGAGTTGATTCCGACTATATCGAAAATCAGTTTGAAGAAATAATCATTGATAACGAAAGAAGCATTTCTTTTGGACAACAAAGAGCAAAGGAAGTTTTTCAGGAATTGAATAACATATACGAAGACTGCAGTAAACCTAATTGGGATGGCTACGGAGCAGAGCCTGTTGATTTAGATACTTATCGTGAATCAATGCGCTTCATTGAGTGTTTGCCCCAAAACATATTATGCCCTGAAGTCACGCCCGAACCGGATGGTGAAATATCATTTGAATGGTTTAAAAATAATCAAAGAATATTTTCAGTAAGCGTTGGCAGAAATGGAGAACTATCTTATGCAGGAATTTATGGGATCAGCAAAGCACACGGTACTGAATTTCTTGGAGATGAATTACCAAAAATTATTATCGAAAATATTCAGCGGGTATTCGAGTAAAACCAAACAACTTGAAAATTTTAAAAATGAACCCATAGAGAATGACGAACCTCTTGGAAGATTCATTCTCAATAAACGCTATATTCGCAGTTCCAATAACACAGTGAAACTTGCTGCTTTTATGCCGGCAAGAGATTTGGATTTATCAGTTTACAGAACGAAAGGACTCAATGAAGAATCGATTTGGAAATTGGCGATAGATAATATTATTTCAAAAATGAGTGAACCGAAAACTTTGCACGGTCGGGCAGAAATTACACCTTCCATTGTGTATTCAAACAATTTAGAAATTGATCCAAACAATATCCCCCAAAGACACGCAAACATAACGAAATGGCCAGCAGAAAATCACGAGCAAAAAATGATCGCCATGAATTTAGCACAAGAGGCTTCATTAAAGCTGAGACAACCCGAGAGTTAGAAAAATGCTGGGTGACTCCACGACTTTCTTTTGTGACATACAAAGAAAACCTGATCCTTGAAAAATTCTTCACGCATTCCCTGCACCAGTCCCTCTACCGGTGGAGCGGCGACCAAGTGCAGCAATGCCGCGACGCCCTCGGCGACAAGGTGGACGAATTCTACGTCAGCCCGGTGAGCCAGAACGTCATCACCTCATTCGGCGTTCGGACAGTTTGGGTGCTGTT
>WJJN01000070.1 GCA_014729735.1 Candidatus Zhuqueibacterota bacterium | reverse complement strand
TAAGGCTGGCTGGAACCAATGCTGAAGAGGCTGCGGATATTCTGTCTGAGTCAGGATTGAAATTTATGGTAGCTTCTTCATTTAAAGAAGCGGCAGACAAGGTTGTGCAAGCGCTTGCCAATTAAGCCGCGGAAAAATTTGCCATTCTGAGGATCATGCATGCGGGAGACTTGAGGCTAATTATAATGAATTCTTAATTATCAAAAGAGTTGGAGTGCGACGCCTTTATGCGTCACAGTGCAATCCATAAAGGGATTGCACTCCATGTTGCAAAAATTATAACGCCCTGGCAAAAAATTTTTTGATCGATTTTATCATTTTTAAATTTTGATTTTTAATTTTTCATTGCAGCTTGTCTGCGTAAGGAGGTAATACGTGAGTATTTTAGTCGATAAAAATACCCGGCTGGTGGTTCAGGGAATTACCGGTGGCGAGGGTACATTTCATACAAAACAGATGATGGAATACGGCACTAATGTGGTGGCTGGCGTAACTCCCGGTAAAGGGGGGCAAAGATTCGAAAATCAGGTGCCGGTATATAATACCGTGGCGGAAGCAGTGAAACATCACGGTGCAAATACCGCGATTATTTTCGTACCGCCGGCATTCGCAGCAGATGCGATCATGGAATCAGCATCAGCGGGAATCGAGTTGGTGGTTTGTGTTTCCGAGGGAATCCCGGCGTTAGACATGGTAAAAGTGTTTCATTTTCTGAAAACGAAGAATACCCGGCTGATCGGACCGAATTGTCCCGGAATCATTTCACCTGGAAAAGCAAAAGTGGGAATCATGCCCGGATTCATTCATAAAGAAGGAAATGTGGGAATCGTTTCCCGCAGCGGAACCTTGACGTACGAGGCAGTCCATCAGGTGACTGAGCAAGGACTTGGACAGTCGACCTGTATCGGGATCGGCGGAGATCCGGTGATCGGCACTAATTTCATCGATGCGATTTCATTGTTTGAAGAAGATCCGGAAACAGAAGCGATTATCATGATCGGTGAGATCGGTGGTTCTGCTGAAGAAGAAGCAGCCGCGTTTGTCAAGGAAAATGTATCGAAGCCGGTTGTTAGTTTTATTGCCGGGAAAACGGCTCCTCCGGGACGGCGGATGGGACATGCAGGTGCGATAATCGCCGGGGGCAAGGGAACAGCAGCCGAGAAAATGGAGACGCTAAAGGCAGCCGGAGTTCATGTGTGCGATAGTCCGGCTGATATTGGCGTTACGGTTTCAAAAGCGCTTTAAATCGATGCCAAATTTTTCCAAAAAGTACTTGATATTTACATTTTTTGTTGTATTTTAAATACCTTAATCCTGAATGTTACAATTTAAACGTGGAGTCTTGTCATGCAATTTTGGCGCAAACCGTTAGATGCAGACAAAATTAAAGTACCCCACGGAGAGATACACATCGTTCGAGATCGTTGCAAAGGATGCGGATTCTGCGTGGAATATTGTCCGAAAGATGTGCTAGTGCTTTCCGAAGAATTTAACACGAAAGGATATCACCCCCCTGAAGCTGTGAAAGCTGATGACTGCGTACATTGTCAGCTTTGTGAGATGCTGTGTCCTGAATTTGCTATCTTCGTCACATTAAAAGACGAAGAGTCTGTTGAAGCCTGAAAATGATGAGTGGTACACGAGGATCGATCTAATGTACGGATCAATGAGCGCAAGCCATTGATGTGGTATTCCTGAGTCTTTGAGTGGTAATTTACAGAGAAGGTTATCATCTGCATGCGGAGTAGCTACCCCGGAGGTAGTGCAGAGACGTGCGAGATGCTATTCCTGATAAATATTAACCATTACACAAGAGGAGGAAACCGTTGAAAACTGATCCTAAAGGTGTTCTGACGGGCGAACATTATCTGGATGGCGATCATGCCTGTGCCGAGGGCGCGCTGGCTGCTGGTTGTCGATTTTTTGCCGGTTATCCGATTACTCCCTCAACGGAAGTTGCTGAACGGTTCTGTTCACGAATTCCTCTGGTGGGAGGCATCTTCATTCAGATGGAAGATGAACTGGGATCGATGGCTGCCGTGGTTGGTGCTTCATGGAGCGGCAAAAAGTCGATGACTGTTACATCGGGTCCCGGGTTTTCCCTGATGATGGAAAATATCGGACTTGCTGCGATGATGGAAACGCCCTGCGTTGTGGTAAACGTGCAGCGCGGCGGACCATCAACGGGTTTGCCGACTATGGTTGGTCAGGCAGACATGATGCAGGCACGCTGGGGGTCTCACGGCGATTATGAAATTATCGCGCTGAGCCCGGCTTCGCCCCAGGAATCGTTCGACTACACGATTTTTGCATTTAATTTCGCAGAAAAATATCGTGTCCCGGTGATGGTGATGATGGATGAATGTGTCGGTCACATGACCGAAAAAGTTGTTATCCCGCCCGCCGGGAAAATCGATGTTGCATACCGCACAATGACAACTTTATCCCCTGATAAGTATCTGCCATATGTACCTGAAAAAAATCTTGTTCCAGATATGATGCCGGTCGGTGAAGGATATAATATCCATTCCACCGGACTCACGCATGATGAACGTGGTTATCCTGTAATGTCGCCGGATGCGCAGGATAAAATCGTGAATCGTCTTGTCGATAAAATTAATAAAAATGCAGATGATATAATCATGATCGAGGAAGAAGATACCGAAGATGCGGATATCATCGTGATGGCTTATGGTATTACATCCCGTGTCACGATGCCGGCTATTTTCGAAGCCCGTAAAAAAGGCTTAAAAGTCGGTTTCATTAAATTGATTACCGTCTGGCCCTTTCCTGAAAAGCGAATAAAACAACTGGCGAAAACGGCTAAAGCGTTCGTAATGCCGGAGATTAATCTGGGTCAGGTTGTGCTGGAATTGGAAAGAATCGTTGCCGGAAAAACGAAAGTCTATCATGTGCCACATGCCGGCGGCTGGGTTCATGATCCGGCGGATATTTATAAAGCAATCGAGGAGGCTGCAAATGGCAACAAAAAATAATAACGTCCCGGAACATCCAATGGAAAGATTGTTGCGTATGGACAGAATCCCCCACATCTGGTGCCCCACATGCGGAATTGGGACGGCTGTTTCATGTTTTATTAGCGCAATAGATAAATTCAAGCATCCTCATGAAAAGATCGCTGTGGTTTCAGGAATCGGCTGCACCGGTCGCGTCGCCGGATACATCAAGCTGGATTCATTTCACACCACACATGGTCGGGCAATACCGTTTGCAACCGGCTTGAAATTGGCGAATCCGGATCTCAAAGTCGTTGTATTCAGTGGTGACGGTGACTTGATATCCATCGGAGGGAATCATTTTATCCACGCCGCCCGGCGTAATACTGATATTACAGTGGTCTGTGTCAATAATTTTATTTATGCCATGACTGGCGGACAATGTGCACCCACAACGCCATTGACTGCAAACAGTTCAACTACACCCTATGGCAATCACGAACGACCGTTCAATTTGCCATTGCTCGCGTCCTCTTGCGGTGCTGTTTATGTTGCTCGATGGACGTCGTTGCATATTCGTCGATTAACGAATTCCATGCATGAAGCTCTCAATAAACCTGGTTTTTCATTTGTGGAAGTCGTAGCCCCTTGTTCCACGCTTTACGCACGACGCAATCGTCTGGGAACCGGGCTTGATTTGCTTAAATTCTACCATGACAGCAGCGAAATTTGTCACGGAGCCGATCCTACTGAGCTCGATATTGCGTTCCAGGATAAAATAAAAGTCGGGAAATTCATCGACAGAGAACGTCCCACATTCATCGATGCCTGGAACGATAATATGAAAAAGAAATTTGGTGACAAATTTGATCCATATGGTGAAAAGAAAGCAAAAAAAGCAGCCTAATTAAACAGATGGAGGTGTAAAATGAGCCGTACTGAAATACGTGTTACAGGCTACGGCGGACAGGGAGTTATTCTTTGCGGTTATTTGATCGGCAAATCTGCAGCGATTCACGGAGGAATGCATGCCACATTGAATCAAAGTTTTGGTCCCGAAGCCCGCGGAAGTGCCTGCAGCGCGCAGGTGATTGTTTCTGATGAAAAAATTCTCTATCCATATATGAGAAAACCGGATGTCATGATCGCCATGTCCAGAGAGGCATACAACAAGTTCGCTCCGGAACTTGGTGGAAAGGGGATCATGCTGGTTGATGAAGATTTGGTCAAGGAAGCAAAGGCTGAAAAGAATATGAAATTATACAAGATTCCTGCCACACGCATCGCCGAAGACCTTGGCAGACGAATCGTATTAAATATCGTGATGCTTGGTTTCTTTACTGCAATTACGAAACTGATCGATCATGACGCAGTGCGCAAAACCGTAGAAACTTCTGTTCCGAAAGGAACCGAGCAATTGAATCTGAAGGCATTCGATAGTGGTTATGAGTTCGGAATCAAACAACTGGAAAGTGAGAGTAAACCGAAAAAGAAATCGACGAAAAAGAAAAAAGAAGTCGCAGCCTGATCGAGTTTGATAGATACTCCAAATTCAAAGTGATAAAGTAGATTTTATCTGAATAGAATGAACGATCCGGAGTGGGGCTGTATCAAAGGTCATTTTTCGGTGTCATACCTGCGAATGCAGGAATCCCCTGACTTTTTAATAATTAGGAGATTCCGGGACAAGCCCGGAATGACATTTTACAAAAAATCAGACTTATGATACAGATTCAAGCCCGCCCTGGCGGGAATTAGATAAGTCAATGTTAATTTAACCTGGAGGCATTCGTGGAAAAAGGCGTACTGGTGATTGGCGGGGGAATCAGCGGAATGCAAGCTGCGCTGGATTTAGCCGATTCACAAATACAGGTGTTTTTGGTTGAAAAGAAACCGAGCATCGGCGGCATTATGGCGCAGTTGGATAAAACATTTCCCTCCATGGACTGTGCGATATGAATTCTCGGACCGAAGATGATGGATGTCGGTCGACATCCCAATATCGAATTATTTACAAATAGTCAGATCGTTGGTCTGAAAGGAAGTGCCGGGAATTTCAAGGCAAAGATTCTGAAAAAAGCCCGCTATGTGAATGTCGAAGAATGCACTAGCTGCGGCGAATGCGCTAAAGTGTGTCCCATCGTCGTCCCCAATGAATTCGAAGTCGGTTTGGGTGCACGCAAGGCTATTTTTACACCCTTTCCCCAGGCTGTACCTTCTGCTTATATCCGCTATGAGGAAGACTGTCTCGGAACCTTCCCACTTGCCTGTGCAAGATGTGCTGAAGTCTGTGAAAAAAACTGCATTGATTTCGATGAAAAAGATGAGATCGTCGAAGTGGATGTGGGATCGGTGATTGTTGCCTCTGGTGTGGATTATTACGATCCCCGCGAAGCCAGTGAGTTCGGCTACACCCGTTTCGAGAATGTGGTGACCAGTATGGAATTGGAGCGTATCCTGTCTGCCGGTGGTCCGACCCATGGGGAGTTGATAAAATTTACAGATCGAAAGAAACCGGAAAATATCGCCTTCATCCAATGTGTCGGCTCGCGTAATATGAAACGGGATATTCATTATTGCAGTCGTATCTGTTGCATGAATGCTATGAAAGATGCGCTGCTTATTCACGAGCATTTTCCTGATGCCGAAATGACGATTTTTTACATCGATATTCGCGCGTTCGGAAAGGGATTCGAGGAATTTTTCGGACGGGCGGTTAATATCGATAAGCTGCATTTTGTCAAGGCGAAACCGTCGAAAGTGGTGGAAGACCCGCACACAGGCAAGTCGGTAATCACATACGAAAATACGGACACCGGTAAGATTGAACGCCGAGATGTCGATCTGGTGGTTCTTTCTTCGGCATTGATCCCCTCGGAAAAAAGCAATCACCTTGCGGAAATTTTGGGGATCGAAGCAGATAAGGATCTGTTTTTCAAGCAAAAAGATCCCTGCGGATCGCCGATTGATTCAACGCGGGATGGAGTTTATCTGGCAGGCTGTTCCATCAGTCCGAAAGATATTACCGATTCTATTGCAGATGCCTCGGGCGCAGCGATTCGCGCAGCAAGGCATGTGCTGGATCATAAAGTGAAGCGCGAGCAGGAGGAGATCGAACCGCTGGACACGAGCGGCGATCCGCGCATCGGCGTATTTGTCTGTCATTGTGGTGTTAACATCGCCGGGGTAGTGGATATGAAATCCGTTGCCGAATATGCCAAAACTTTGAATCACGTGGTTCATTGTGAAGAAACATTATTCGCCTGTTCCGCGAGCACACAAACCGAAATTCAAAATAGAATCAAGGAACATAAACTGAACCGGGTGGTGGTCGCTGCCTGTACGCCCAAAACGCACGAGCCGATTTTTCAGGCGACTGTTTCAAAAGTCGGATTGAATCCGTATCTATTCGAGATGGTGAACATCCGCGATCAATGCTCCTGGGTGCATCAATCCGAACCGGAGAAAGCGACGCAGAAGGCGAAAGATCTGATCCGGTCGGCGATTGCCAAGGTGTCGCTGTCGCAGCCCCTGGAAATTCGGGAATTGAACATCGATCACGATGTGCTGGTGATCGGTGGTGGTGTTGCTGGTATGCAGACGGCAATCGATCTTGCCGGAAAGAAATTCAATGTACATTTGATCGAGCGGGAAAATCAACTCGGTGGTCGCGTAAACGATCTGTCGACGCTTTACCCAAGTTATAAACCCGGAAGTCAGTTGATTCACGCGAAGATGAAAGAAATGGAAGCGCTGGGTGTGAAGATGCTGACAGAAACCGAGGTCGAAAATGTGAGCGGCTTTGTCGGCAATTTCGATGTTTATTTAAAGTCCAAAAATACGGATGTGGACACATCGAAACCGCTGCGCGTGGGATCGATTGTGGTGGCTGTCGGCGCGAATACCTATAAACCCGAGAGGGGCGAATTCGGACACGGCATATACACCAACGTGTTTACAATCGAGCAATTTGAAGATCATATTTCCCGTGGTAAATATATCGAAGTGGATGGCAAGAAACCGAAAGCCGTGGCGTTCATTCAGTGCGTCGGATCGAGAGGCGACAAAGGAAATCCCGGCTGTTCCCGCTACTGCTGCCAGGCAGCGATCAAGCAGGCGATTGCACTGCGGCGGATGGGGATCAATGTCGTGATCTTTCACCGGGATATTCGAGTCTACAGCCGCGGCGCCGAAGAAATGTACCGCGAGGCGCGGGGACTTGGCGTGCTGTTCATTCCGTATGATAAAAACAAGCCGCCGGAATTCAAGGGCATGAAACGCGTGTCCACGGTTTATGTGGATCATCCGCGATTGGGTGAAAAAGTGGAATTCCCGGTAGATGCCGTGGTGCTCTCGCTGGGCATGGTTCCTAAGGAAAAAGAGAACGCGTATCTGGTCGATCTGTTGAAAATCCCGCGCAGTTCTGACAAATTCTACATG
>WJJN01000547.1 GCA_014729735.1 Candidatus Zhuqueibacterota bacterium | reverse complement strand
ATATTCGTCGGAGACATCGACCGGAATTTAGTCGGGCACTGGATGTTTGAAGAAAATGCTGCTGATTCGTCTGATCATGGTAATGCGGGAATTATCACCGGAAATCCGGAGTTTGTACAGGGGAACAGCGGAGAAGGGGCAATCAAATTCAATGATAAGAATGATTATGTAGCCATTTCTGAAAGTCCTGATTTCAGTATGACCAGTTTTACCCTAACTGCATGGGTGAAAATTCCCAATTCAATCCCTTCAGGATGGAGGACAATCGTTGAACATAATCGCTGGGGAAGGAACTGGTTTGGCTTATGGAAGAGCGCCAACGGAAACAGGTTTCATTTTCGCTGGGGAAATGCCGGAAATTCAACGGCAGATTTCAATGCAACAATTTCATCCGATCGATGGTATCATGTGGCGGCAACATTTAATTCCAACCAAAAAACAGCCAGGCTGTATTTAAATGGCAACCTTGACAAAGTTATAAATAATGCAGATGCGCCTGCTTCGCTTTTAGCAGAGTTGAGAATCGGGATCAATATGGATGGAAATGAAGAATTTCGGGGAATTATCGATGATCTCAGAATTTACAACGTGCCGCTTGAAGCGAGTGAAATTGAAAATATCATCGCATTTACCGGCGTGAAATATAATCAGTCTGATACAGAAATTCCTGAAAAATATGCACTATCAAATTACCCCAATCCTTTTAATCCTTCCACGAATATCCATTACTATTTACCTGTAGAATCACACGTTATGATAACAATTCATAATGTAAATGGCAGAGTAATCGAAACGTTGGTAAATCAACGGAAGCAAGCCGGGTATCATAGCTGTGAATTCCATGGTGATAACCATGCGTCCGGAATTTATTTCTACCAATTAAAAACAGAGAAATTTAAAATATCAAAAAAAATGCTCTATCTAAAGTAAACTCATTCGGAGGGAGAAAAATGAAAACACATTTCATATTAATCTTATTGATTTGTTTTTTATTCATACAATGTGGCTCTGAGGATAATACGCAGAGTGAAATGACCGGGGAGAAAATCAGGGTCTTGCTGGATACGGATGCAAATAATGAGCTGGACGATCAGCATGCAATTGCTTACATGATTTTCAACAGCCAGGCATTTGATGTTGAGGGAATCACGGTAAACCGTACCCGCAACGGCGGCACAATCGACGATCATTACAAAGAGGCAGAACGAATCGTTAAATTATGTTCAGTTTATCCGCAGATTGAAATTTACAAAGGCGCCAGTGGAAAATATAGTGAAATTGTAGACCACCTCGATGAACCTGATTTTGATGGACACGAAGCTGTTAATTTCATCATAGAAAGAGCAAAGGTTCAGGATGATCGAAAACTGGTACTATTGCCAGTCGGAAAGCTGACCAATATCGCGCTGGCGCTGAAAAAAGATCCTTCTATTATACCAAATGTCCGCGTCGTGTGGCTGGGCACAAATTATCCGGATCCCGGAGAATATAATTTTGATAATGATATATCGGCGCTCGATCCTGTTCTGGAATCGAATGTTGAATTCGAAATGGTGATGGTGCGATACGGCAAGCCAAGCGGAACAGACGCTGTAAAAGCATATTTGAGTGATTTTCAACAGAAAATGCCTGGCAAAGGTCCGCATATTTCCGAACCGGTGACCGGGAGACACGGAGGAACATTTACAAATTTCGGAGATTATTCCGTCGATCTGTTCGAAAAATTCCGGGGGAGTCCTACATCGAGACCTTTGTTTGATATGGCGGCGGTCGCAATTGTGAAAAATACTGATTGGGCAGACAGAGTTGTAATACCAGCGCCCAAATTCGAAAACGGAAAATGGATCGAGCGACCGGACAATCCACGAAAAGTAGTCATCTGGGAAAATTTTGATAGAGATGCCATTATGCAGGATTTTTATAACACGATGGAAAATTATCATTTGCCTGAATAGTGTTTGAACGAAAACGGAGATAATGTCATTTTGAACGGGGCTGTATCAAAAGTCATTTTTTGATGTCATTCCTGCGAATGCAGGAATCTCCTAACTTTTTGATAATTGGGAGATTCCGGGACAAGCCCGGAATGACGTTTTACAAAAAAACAAACTTATGATGAAGCTCCCTTGGCAATTTTTTGAGTTTTCTTTTAGAGATTAAATAGTATCTGAACGAAAACGGCGATAATGTCATTCTGAATGCGCCGTCTTTTTGGCGCATGAAGAATCTCATACCACGAAATTTAGTAAAGACATTCGCTTAGTGGTATGAGATTCTTCGTCGCTCCGCTCCTCAGAATGACAATTTTTTGAGTTTTCGTTCAGCCACTAAATAGGACATTAAGGAGTGAGGTGCGATGAACGCGTCGATTAAATATATTTTTGTGATTATTTTTATTTTGATCCTTTTCTTGGGACAAATGCTCGCTCAGGTTGTCGTGGAAAAGGAAAAGAATGATACGATCATGTTATGGCTGGAAGCAGAATCGGGCAGTATCGATTCTCCCATGAAAGTATGGGATGATGAAAATGCTTCAGGGGGACAATATATTGAAGTGATATCAGGGAATTATAGCGAAGATAATCCACCGGATGACGGATTTGCTACCTACAATTTTACCATTAAAAAGCCCGGGATTTATAAAGTGTGGGGACGAGTGATCGCCGCGATGTCCGATGAGGACGCGTTCTGGGTCAGGATGGATGATGGAGACTGGATCCAATGGAAAGACATTGCACTGGGCTGTGAATGGCACTGGGACGAAGTTCATGATAACCACCACAACGATCAGGTGATGGAATTCGATTTGACTGCGGGCAGTCATAAACTGATCGTCACCTATTTTGTCGATCAGACCAGGCTGGATAAAATATTAATTACCAATGACCTTGAACTTAAGCCTTCGGACAGCGGACCGCGTGCGGATGCATTGTTTAACTATAATCCGGAGACACCCGTTGCTGAAACAGACGT
>WJJN01000546.1 GCA_014729735.1 Candidatus Zhuqueibacterota bacterium | reverse complement strand
GGCTCTCAACAATTTGAAAAAGGAAGCGCAGGCAATTTCCTGGGCGTGGCTTCTTTCGGGCAACGGCTCGACTGGCTTTACGACCGGATATCGGTGGGATTGAATGCCAAATTCGGCAAAAGCACACTTGCTGATTACAGCGCCTGGACAATTGCTTCTGATTTCGGCGTGATGTACCGCATGAAATTATACGACAGACCATTTGTACTCGGTGCAACAGTCCAGAATATTGGGATTCAAACAAAGTTCAAGGATGAAACCAGTCCCCTGCCCCTGGGATATCGTTTCGGTCTCAGTTACCAGTTCATCAAATGTGATTGGCATAATTTCCTGCTTGCATCGGATATTGCCAAATACAAATACGGAAATTATAAGCTGGCTTTCGGTGCTGAATACTGGTTCAGAAATCTGCTTGCAGTTCGCGGAGGTTATGTTTTCAATGAAGATGATCTCGGCGACTTGTCATTCGGAATGAGCATTCGTGTCGATGCGTTCAATTCGGGATTGCAGGCAGATTATAATCAATCCGACTTTGGGGAAGCACTGGGATATGACATGGCAGGAGCAATCAGCGTAAAATCTGTCAGTCCGGAATCATTCCGTTTGTTGCTTCCACAAAATCATCATGTCTTTTGTCCGGAACATGAAAATTTCGTTTATTGGGAAAATTCTCCTGATCCCGATGTTTGCGATGTCGTGTCATATCGGGTGCTGATCGACCGAAATGAAAATAAGCTAAAAACAGCAATAGAAGATGTATGCAAAAATTCTGACCTTAAAGTCGAAATTGATAGTGATCAAATTACAGAAGATACAAAAATAATGATACCTGAGGTTGTTCCGGGTACTTATTACTGGTCGGTTGTAGCTGTGGATAAAAATGGACATGCAACGGCGGCAGATGAGATTCGCAGTTTTGTGAAATCAGCGCCGGATTTAAAAATACAGGAGTTAGCTTTTTTACATAGCGATACGTTACCCGATTTTGATGACAATTATCAAGGTGAAATCAAAATTGTTATCGCAAATTCAAGCTCCTGTCCGGCTTATGATTTCCAGGTTACGCTATGCGACTCGTTTGATTGCAAGCAAATTAAAATTCCTGTTTTGAGTTTTAAAGTTGATTCCATCGACGGTCGCTCCGTACTCACCAGAAATTATGAATGGCGCACTGATGAAATCGGCAAACACTATTTTTCGGCTGCGGTTGATCCGCAAGAAACCGTTATGGAACTTGATGACAAAAATAATTACAAAATGTGCACCGCTGTGACAGTTCCCCGTGGGAGAATATATGCAAACTCGGATACGCTCGATACCAAGAAAATCATATACACTTATTGTGAAGTACCGATAATCCCGTTCGTATTCTTTGAGAAAGAATCGGCAGAAGTTTCAGCAGATTTTTATAATGAGAGTTGGTTATATCCGCTGCCGCCTCTCAAAATTATTGCCGATCGTTTGAAAATGCGCGAAGAACTGAAAATCGAACTCGCAGGCTTTCTCGATCCGACGAGTGAAGCTGGAAATAAAGCATTGGCACAAGAACGAATGAACCGAGTTCGGTCGATATTTGTGGATTCACTGGATGTGCCGGAGAATCGCGTGCTATTCAGGAAAAATTATGATGTGAACAGGCTTCGGGTCGCGCGGTCGACAAACGAAATGGCTTATGAGGAAAACCGACGGGTTGAAATTTCCGTAATTGAAAAGAACAGGGAAGACGAATTGGCTCTATTCGGTCCGAAGGAAATGGACCAGCAGCCATTAATAATGGACGGAATTGATATTCATGCGGATATCCGGGCATACATCGATGTAATAACATGGCAACTGTTGCTGAAACAAACCAAAACCGGAAAAATTGTAAATCGAATGCCATTAAATTTAGACCAGGATTCACAAACAGGAATCGATCGACGCGATCATATTGTTTGGGCTGGTCTGAATTATGAAAAAAATATCGTTCCGCTGAATCAGCGGTATAGTTATATCATGAAGGTCGAAGATAAATTAGGAAGAACATTTTATACGCGGCAGAAAAAGTTCTTTGTAAAATGCGACCACACTCAAACACAGGAATTACAGGTTCATTTGAATCAATTCGATTCACCAAAGGAGATGTTTACCTTTAACGAAGATCGACTGCAGGATATCGCGAATTCGCTAATAAGCTCGCCGGAAATGCGGGTTAAGTTCAATGGTTATTCATGTGAAATCGGATTGCCTTCGCACAATCTTAATCTTGCATATAATCGTGCGGAAACAATTCGAAATAGATTTTTGAAAGTATTGAAGTCGAAGTATGACGAGCTTGAAAATCCACCACAATCCTGGCAGCAGATCGTTGATCGGGTAATGCTAAATTTAACAAAGGAGGAACTTAAAAGAAAATATGCCGGACATCCGGGCGGATATAATGAACCGCTGCGATATTATTGTCCGTGCACTTTAAACGAGATTTTTTACTCGACAAATGATGCCTATGTTCGTAACATTAACAGACGTGTTGATATTATATTATTCAGTGAGCAAAGCTTTATTGAACAAAAATAAGCTATATTCATGAAGTATGTTCAATATATCAAGCATTGCTAATAAAATTTGCTTAATATCGAAAATTATTTAAATAAATGTTTGATTTTTCAAAAAAAATTTCTTATATTTTATTTTAACCTTCGTTACGTAAATTTGTTCTCTGAAACATTCAATGTGTAAAAAAGTAGAATAATTTAAGGGATACTATCATAGGTTATACTAACCATTGCCAAACCTGCCATGATTTGCAACGTATTGTATAAGATAGAATTAATACTTATGTTTTAAATCCGGCTGTTGCGAGGCAGCCGGAAAAGGCTTCATTTGTTCCTCGGGGGAGTTTCTGCAACTTTGAGTTTATTCATCATCTAAGAACAAAATATATTCTTTGAAAATTAAAAAATAGTTATCGATTATAGGTAAAAATTACCTGCAAAGACAAAGATTAAAAATGTTGAGCGTGTAAATACTACTAAATATCAACCTATTGATATATATAGTTTTAAATTGTTACTAAAAAGCAATACTTTTGATAGTATGTAAAAATTACGTATTTCAACAAATGTGTTAAAAATATTTAATTGAATGTGCAAATTTATAACAAGTTGTTTTTAAATATTTTGGGAGCTGATTGGGAAGGGTGTTTAAGCTTGGTACAGCTTTTGTAATCAATTGCGTAAACTTCAGCAATTAATGATTTATCAGATAAAGCGGCAAAGTTTACCAGTTAGTTTTTATGGTGGTGTGTGTACTTTAATCCGTTGGTATTTTATTAAAACATACTAACAAATTAAAAGACAGGGAGAACAAAATGGTAAATAAATCTTCAAAATTAGCACTGATACTGGTGTCGGTGGTAATATTTGGGATATTGGGAATTGCTGGTAACAGTTTTGCCGCAGCGCAGGATGTGCCCCAAACTGAAAATCAGCAACCTACCACAATGAGCGATGATAAGCCCGGTGGTGATGAACCTGATTCTACCGAGTGTGACCATGTTCCGCCATATTTCACAGATATTGATCCGTCGCATTTACAAACGGTTGTGCCGCGGGACGTGATTTTAAAATTCTGTGTGAATGATGACTATATCGACGAGTTTACAAAGTCGGGTGTGGACACGAATAATGTCCATATCACCATTCATTCTCGTAAATGGTCCGTCGAGGAACAGAAGGCGACAATCGTCTCCAGGGACAGGAACTTTTATAAAGTGTTTTATGAATATGATACGGAGCAACTGTTCGACTGGACAGATACGGTGACCGTGACGATATGGGCGATGGACCGCACGAAATATTATAATAATGATGATACGACCTACACTTTTTATACGATACGCGACACGATGGCACCGGAGCTGGTTCCCGAATATCCGCAGCCGGACGAAATGAATGTGCAGGTAACTTCAGGCATTGTCATCAACGGAATAGACGAAGGGCGCGGAGTTGATTTCAACACTGTCGAATTGAGAATAAATGAGTTGCCAGTGAATACTAATATCACAGGTGATCCGCATGATTTCCAAATAATCTATACACCGGAGTTGGAATGGCACTCATATGATTCAATTCATGTTGTATGCAAGGCTCTGGATTTGGACGGAAACGAAGGAACGGTTTCATAT
>WJJN01000545.1 GCA_014729735.1 Candidatus Zhuqueibacterota bacterium | reverse complement strand
CTTAAAAATGTGATGTCGCAGCTCCGGGAGCATTTTGCGTACATAATCATTGATTCGGCGCCGGTGTTATCCAATCTGGACACTATTGCCATGACACAACTGACGAACGGATTAGCGTTGGTCGTCCGGGCGGAAACAACGAAGCGTGAGGTGATCCGTAAAGCGATTGCCAAGCTTGAAGAAGCTCGGATCAATATTCTGGGCGTTGTTCTGAATCGCAGAGAATATCATATTCCAAAAATAATATATGACAACATTTAAAACTGTTGGGGGACCACAGCATGCTGCAACAGCTAAAACAGTTTTTAAGAACTGAACTGGGTCGAAACTCGTACCGGCACCTGTTTCGCACAAAAGAATATTTTCATCACCGGCTGGAGGTGGAAAAACAGCGTGCAGACCGGAAAGGTGAAAATTTCACTGTTCTGACACTCGATTTCAAAAAATTGAGAACAGAGCTCATACCGTCATTGCCGCTGAAAGATACTTTCGATTTCATTGAAGAGCTTGCCAGTGCCGCATTCCGGCTCACGCGGCGGATCGATGTTGCAACATGGCATAACAGGGATTGCGTCGCGATTATACTTTGTGATACGCCGTTCATCGGAGCCCGTAAGTTTTTGAAGCGTCTAAACAATGAATTCCTGAAAATCGCTGCCCGCAAGACTTATGAAGATTTGTTCCTGCTTAATAAGATCGATATCAATATGTATACCTATCCTGAAGATAACCGGCAGGACCAGGATGGTCTCAGCGAAACGCTGCCATTATCTGATTTTGAAATAATCGAGCCGATCAATTTAAACGGTCAACTATCAAAACAGTTTAAAAGTATCGGTACGCAGTTATTGAAGCGCGGCATTGACATTTTTCTTGCATATACCGGACTGCTGTTATTCGCGCCGCTGATGGGTGCCATCGCTATTGCAATCAGGTTTACTTCACCGGGACCGGTTATTTACCGGCAGAAGCGGGTCGGATATAATGGCAAATTATTCGAGCTTTACAAATTCCGATCGATGTATTACAATTCAGATGAGAACGTGCATCGCCGGCATATCACAGAGGTGATGCGTAATTTTAATTCAATATGTGCAGAGGAGGCGCCGGCAATCAAAATAATCAAGGATGTGCGCGTGACTCCGCTCGGTCGTTTTCTCAGAAACACCTGTCTGGATGAGCTGCCGCAATTAATAAACGTGTTAAAAGGCGATATGAGCATGGTCGGTCCGCGCCCTCATCCCGAATATGAAGTGATCAATTACGACAGATGGTATCGAAGACGGCTCAGCGTAAAACCAGGACTCACCGGTCTTTGGCAAATACAGGGACGAAAGCACATGTTCTATCCCGATGCCATTCGTCTGGATCTGTCATATATCGATCGCTGGTCACTGGGTCTTGATTTCAAGATTTTGTTTTACACGCTGCCAACCGCGCTGGCAGGATTGGCGATTCATAAGAAATAAATCAAATTGTCTTAGTGGTTCCGGAGTGAATCGCTTTTATACGATTCACCTAATAATTTTGAAACTATGTCGTAAATAAATTTTTCCCAAAATCCCTATTCTCATTCAAGTTGTATTGTTGTGCTATCATTTTAACCTGAGATTGGTACCTGAAAATTTATTTAGAATTAAACAGGATCAATGGAATGAGAAGAGCACAGAAACAGAAAGTAATATTAATGGCAGGCAATCTGATTGGTTGCATGTGCCTGAAAGAACTGAACCGCATCCGGCGAGTGGAAGTAGTTGCCGTTATTGGACTGTATCATGATAACGGATTTGTCGTAAATCCGCGGGCATGGAATGCCTCGCTGCTCCGCGTTGCGCTGGATAAAAAAATGACATTTATGCAGCCCCAAGACCTGGAATGTGTAAATTTTCTCGATGATCTGTTTGAAATGGACCAGCCGGATTATATCATCGCTGCGCAGTATGAGCATGATCTGACGCCACGTTTATCGTCGTATCCGAAGAAGGGTTGCATTAACCTGGATTTTTCTCTTGTACCGTTCAATGGGAATGCACATTCAGCCTCAGGAGCACTGATCGATAACGATCGCGTGGGTGTGCGGATGCACTGGCTGGATAAAAAACATAGCGAAAATGAAGAAATCGCTTCGAAGAAAATTGACATTGGAGAAAATGATACAGCGCTTTCGTTGTATCACCGGCTGACCACTGCCGGATTTCGGCTGTTCAAAGAGCAATTTGCACTGATTTTGCAGAACAAGTTAGAGCAAAATGGCAGTAATGGATATGATTCTCTGCGAAATCAGCAAAATTCAAAATTCAACACGCGCAATATCGACTGGCAGTGGGAAGCATCAAAGATCGACCGGATGGTGCGGGCGCTGACATTCCCGGAGTCACCTTCTGCGAGAACTTTTTATAATGATTTGGAGATCGAAATTTTGAATCCCGTCGAGGTCATCCATCAGGAGCGAAACGGTCATAAGCCGGGACAGATCGTCGATATCTCGCCGAACGGGTTAATGGTTCAAACGACGACAGATTGCATATTAATTCCAAAAATCCGGTTAAATCAATCGCTGGTGATGAACGCCACCAAATTTTGCAGATACTTCAATCTATCGGTGGGCGATATTTTCCAGCAAAATATTTCGACATAAAATTGTACACAATAGATCTGATTCAAACAGAAAACAACTTTGCGAAAATGCAGCAGGAGTGGAATGCCCTTCTGCGCGATTCTGTTTCAGCTTCAGTATTTACAACATGGGATTGGTTATTTAGTTGGTGGCAGACTTTTAAAGGTAGTCACCAACTATTTATTTTAAAGGCATCAGACAAGGACGGTCGGCTTGTTGGATTGGCTCCGTTTTTTATAAAAAAAATTCACTGCGGTATTAGGATACTTTCTTTCATTGGAAGTGACAGCAGCGTTGCATCAGATTATCTCGACATTATTGTTCATCGCGATGTTGGGATGTCTTTGCGCAAGGAATTGTTTCAGTACATATTTGAACAGCGAAAAGAGTGGCATCTCATAGTGCTTTCGAACTTAATGCCGGGTTCTCCAACTGTCGAAGCTTTAAAGCTCATCAGAGAAGTTCGAGAGTTGGCATACGAAGAGCAATG
>WJJN01000544.1 GCA_014729735.1 Candidatus Zhuqueibacterota bacterium | reverse complement strand
CTTCCTGCGGAACATTGGGAATGAACCGGGTCGCGAGAAAGGAAAGCTGTGCCTCCTTTTCGCCGGAGATCACTTCGACGGTAAACCCGCATTCCGATTTCACGTGATCAATAAATTGATCTCTGTTTTCTGCCAGCCGCAGCACTTTTGTCGAAACAACAGCGATCTGTTTGACGTCGTGATCATCGATGCGCTGTTTCATTTTTTTGAGAGCGTCGATGGTTCGGGATATTGGCGCATCTCGCAGAATGCCAGTGGCGGAAATCTTCTCGCCGAGCCGCGTGATTTCGATATGATCCTCGAGAATTTCGAAATCATCGGGTGACCGCTTCGTGGCGATTGTCATTTTGATCGAATTCGTGCCGATGTCAATGACGGCAAATTTTTCCATTTTTCCCTCATTTTAATTTCAAATTTAAATATAGCGATCTTGCTTGTAGATGGCAAGACATTTTTCTTGACTTTTTGGGATGTGGATTGTACATTTATAAAGTGCACAGACCTGTTATTTCTAAAAGTACCATATTTGCACTAGTTGTGCGTCACATACCCCTGGGATTATATCAAAAGTCCGATATTCTCATTTGACGTCATTCCGGGCTTGTCCCGGAATCTCCTAATTATCAAAAAGTTAGGAGATTCCCGCATTCGCAGGAATGACATTAAGAAATGACTTTTGTTACAGCCCCGTCCCTCTTCAAAAGGGGAATATGATGTTAGTTCTTTCGTTAAGGACTGAATATTCAAAAAAACGGAGTGAATATGATTTTCGAAAAAATTGTCGTTGGACAAATGGCTGTAAACTGTTATCTGGTTGGATGCGAGCAAACAAAGCAAGCTGCGATTATTGATCCGGGTGAGGAAATGAACTCGATATTGACACCGCTTCGGGAGAACGGATTGACGTTGACAACGATTCTCCTCACGCACGGTCATGTGGATCATTTGACGCAACTGCATGCACTGAAAGAAAAAACCGGCGCCGAAGTTTTGATGCATCAAAAGGATGAATTTTTATTGAAAGATGTCCGGCAGCATGCCATGTTTTTCGGATTGCCCGATCCGGGAACACCGAAGCCGGATCGCTTTCTGAATGAGGCAGAAGTTATCGACATCGGAAATACGAAAGTGAATGTCCTGCACACGCCCGGTCATTCACCCGGCAGCGTGACATTCCATGTTGATAACCGGCTTTTTGTCGGCGATCTTATTTTCGCAGGCTCTATCGGCAGAACCGATCTGCCCGGCGGTAATTACGATGATTTAATGAATTCCGTTCGCACGAAAATCTTCACGCTCCCCGATTCGACGACTATCTATCCGGGACATGGACCGGAAACGACAGTGGGACATGAGAAGCAGTCGAACCCGTTTTTCATTTAATGTTGCTTTATTTCTGATTTGTTGCCTTCCTCACAAAATGCAAATGGCAGTGCCAGGCGATGTTTTGCGGAAGGTTGTCGATGTCGAAGAATCTAACTTCTTCGGCATCGTCGCCGGCTTTTAATTCGCCGTCCATGAGCTCGCCTTCGAAGCCAACCACCAGCACATGTTTATCAGCATTTTCAAACGAAGAGTGTACATCCAGGAGTCGTTTTATCTTGATGTCGAGATTTGTTTCTTCTTTAACCTCGCGAATTCCTGCCTGGTGAACGGTTTCATCGTACTCTACAAATCCTGCAGGCAGGCTCCATGCGCCTTTCTGCGGCTCGAATTTTCGTTTGACAAATAGTATTTTATTGTCCCGGCGGATTACGACTGCCGCCGTTGGTTTGGGATTCAGGTAGAAAATGGTTTCACATTTCGAGCAGATCAGCCGGTGGTGTTTTTCATGTTCAATGTAACGGCGAATGAGCTTTCCGCCGCATTTGGGACAATATTTGTAATGCATGACTATCCTTTAAATCTGTGTTTGCAAAAATTCCTCGATTGCTTCGACTATGGCATCAGTCACCTGATTTTGAAATTCCGCTGTCCGGATGTTCATTTCATCTTCCGGGTGAATGATAAATGCAGGCTCAACGAGAATAGACAGCATCTGCGTCGCCCGAAGTACTGAAAAGTTACCAAAACGCAGTCCGAAGTTTTCGGAATCCGTTTTTTCAAGCATCTTTTGTTGAACCAGATAAGCCAATTTATAGCTTTGCGGATGATAGTAATAGGTGCTGGCTCCCCGCGCTTTATACGGATCCGCTCCATCCGGAACGGAATTGAAATGCATGCTGACTAACATATCCGCCCCGATAAACGCTGCCAGTTTTGGGCGGGTATAAATGCTGATGCCGTCTTCTTTGCCGCGGGTTAAAAATACAAACGCACCTTTTTGCTCCAGTTTTTCTTTTAACAGCACGCAATATTCATAATTGATGTCTTTTTCAATCAGCCTTGTAGGACCGATCGCCCCATCGTCAGGATTGTGTCCCGGATCAAGGCAAATCGAAATGTCCTGCAGTGGAGCAGACGGAAGCGCCGAGGTATATGGTGGCTTTTTAATGTCAATGATCAGGTCATTATTTTCGAAATTTATATCATAGCCCCATTGTTGTGTTGCATTCAATGCGATATTAATTTCGCACATATTTTCCGAAATTTGTTCCCATTGAATATCTTCGATGAATTGATCGGTATAATCAAGTTTGATGGCTTCGATTGCCGGGCTTACATCAAAAAGTGTGAGGAATATAATCGCAGGTGAATTTACCTGCATTACCTTATACGATACCTGACGATTCAGTGAAATTCGCACCTGAGTTTTCTGGACATAGCCGATTGTTTCTATGAAATCGAGCCTCGCGGGGGCAATCGTAATAAATTGAGGCGATTTTTCAAGTCGCTCTTTGCGAATCCAATAATTTCGGTCTGGCGAAAGTTGAATCCGAGAGCGATCACCGCGATGTCCGGTTATTTTGACAAATGTATTAACAGGCAAAAATAATTGATGCCCCGGACGGGGACTGGTTAAT
>WJJN01000543.1 GCA_014729735.1 Candidatus Zhuqueibacterota bacterium | reverse complement strand
TTAAAAGAAGCGATTAAAAAAATGCAGCAAGCCATGGAAAATGTCGATCCGGAAGAACTGAAAAAGGCGGTCGAAAATCTTGATATCAATCAGGAAGAGTTTCTAAAAAATCTTGAAAAATCAATCGAACTTCTGAAGCGGCTGCAAATCGAGCAAAAAATGGACGAGGTACTAAAACGGGCAGAAGAGCTCTTAAAGGAACAAGAAGAAATTGTAGAAAATGCAAACGATGATAATTCTGACAAAAAAGATGAACTGGCAAAACAACAACAGGATGCTCATAAAAGGGCAGATGAATTGAGCAAAGAGCTGGAGAATTTAGAAAAAAATATGAGCGAGTTCGAAGATATGCCCAACGACCGTTTAAAGGCTGCGAATGAGATGATGGACCGGGAAAAGATATCACAAAAAATGGAACAAGCCCGTCAAAATTTTCAGCAGGGCAAGATGACGGATGCTCGAAAATTTGGGCAGAAGGCACAGAATTCTCTTTCTGAATTAACCGACATGTTGCAAAATGCCAGACAAGATTTATTGCAAGGACAAAAACAGCAGGTAATGGCTGAACTGAAACATTTGTCCCACGATTTATTATCGCTTTCCAAATCGCAGGAAGAAGTATTAAATGAAGGCAGACAACTGGCTCAAAGCAGTCCTCAGATTGAAAATGTAGCAGAGCGGCAACAAAATTTAATAAACGGACTTGAACGTGTAACGCAACAATCCGGAGAGCTTTCGAAAAAGACATTGTTCGTCAATTCTCAGATGGGGAAAACACTGGGGAAATCTCTGAAAGAAATGCAGGATGCACTAAAAAATCTTGAAGAGCGTAATACATCCAGAGCATCCCGCGAACAGACGCGGGCAATGAATTCATTGAATGAAGCAGTTCTTCAGGTGCAGCAGTCAATGCAAAATTTAGCGGCATCATCATCCTCCACAGGAATGCAGGAAATGTTCGAACAACTCTCAAAAATGTCAGGAAAGCAAAAGGGGATCAATCAGCAAACGTTGCAGTTAGGTATGAATGGCAAGCTTTCCATGCAACAGCAGGCAGCGATGGCGCGGCTGGCTGCGGAACAGGGAGCATTACGAAAATCTATGGAACAGTTGCAGCGTGAGTTCGGAAGCCGATCTGATCTTTTAGGACGCCTGGATCAGGTGGCGCAGGATATGGAAGATGTTGTAAAGGATTTACAAACCCGGAATGTGAACCGGAATACGATTAATAAGCAGCGCAGAATTTTATCTCGGCTTCTCGATGCTCAAAAGTCGGTTCATAAAAGAGAATTTAGCAAAAAACGACAGGCAGAAACCGGGAAATATTATCTCGCCAGAAGTCCCGGCGATCTGCCGCAGAATATGGGTGAACGCGATATTCAATTGAGGGAAGACTTATTAAAGGCACTGAAGCAGGGGTATTCACGGGACTATCAGGAGTTGATCAAAAAATATTTTGAGGCATTGGTAGATGAAGAAAATAATTAAATATATTTTGATAAATGTATTAATTTTAACAGCGGTTAGTAATTCACAAATCAAGCTACCGAAAGCGGCACGAAAAAGCGATCAACGTTACCGGGTGGCACTGCAATATGAGAATAATGGTCGCTACATGGAAGCACTGCAAATATTTAAACAATTATGGGCAGCAAATCCGACAAATATGTCCTATTATCGCGGTGTTAAGAATAATTTATTGAACACAAAACAATATACTGCAGCGATCGAGGCTGCGGAGAAGATGCTGGAAATCAGAAACAGCTATTACATTGCCGCGGATATCGGGGAAATATATTATAAATTGGATCAGCAGGAAAAAGCATTTTCGATCTGGAATAAAATCATAAATGAAAATAAAAAAAATCCAGCGGCGTATCAGGCAGTTGCCAATTCGATGCTGTCAAACCGTTTGTTTGATGAAGCAATTCAAATATACCAGCAGGGTCGAAAAAATATCCCAACGAACACAATCTTTTTGATTGAGCTTGCAAATTTGTATAGTTCGCGTATCGATTATCAAAATGCAACTGAAATGTATCTGGAGTACCTGGAAAGAATGCCGAATCAATATTCTTATGTGGAAAGTCAATTGATTCGCCTGGCAAAAAATATTGAAGAAGTTGAACCCATTGCTAATATAATAAAGGAAAGAATAAAAAACGGAAAAAACATCTATATACAGAAGAAATTATTAGCCCAGCTCTATGTTAATGACTCCAATTACGCAGCAGCTTTGAAAGAGTATGAAGATATCGATGACTTGATGTCGAATATGGCTCTGGAGGATCAATCCGAATGGGGAAAAGAACTGTTCGATTTTGCAGGAAACGCTCTTCGAGATGGTGCCTATCGATTTTCGGAGCAGGCGTTTCGAATGGTTATTGCCGAGCATCAGAATTCTCCCTATATTTCACGATCATTTTACGGATTGGCAGAATCTTCATATTTGCAGAAGAAATATTCGGAAGCACTGGAAGCCTTTCAGCAGATCACGATCAATTTTCCAAAATCCACGGAAGCACAGAATTCCTGGATCCGCATTGGTCAAATTTATCTGGATCATTTAAATGAACCAGGTACAGCAAAAGAAGCATTCGAGAAAGTCATACAAAACTTTTCAGTCAGTGACCAACATTTTGACGCCTCTTTTTATATTGCAAAATGCGATATTCGAGCAGGAAATCTGGCAGCAGTTCAGCGCCGGTATGAAAATATGTTGAAAATGAAAAATACATCCGATCTTGTCATTGAAAAGACAAAATACCGGTTGGCATTATTGAAGTTCTGGCAAGGTAAATTTGATGAGTCGTTGTCATATTTGGATGAAATAATCGATGTAAAGACTATTATTTTTAATCATAACAAAGGATTTTTCGTAAATGATGCCCTCGAATTAAGCATGTTGATCAGGGAAAATTTGGCTGATAAAAAAATTCTCGAATCTTATGCGACAAGCAGGCTATTAGTTGAGCAGAACATATATGATGAGGCTATTAAAAAATTAACCGAGCTTGAGAAGGAGAAGCCACCCGCAGGTCTTATCGAACATATTTTACTGATGAAGGGAGAGTTATTCACCGAAACAGGGAATTACGAACAAGCAATTGACGTATACCGAAAAATCGTGAAGCAATATCCGGATGGATTGAAACGCGATATTGCTCAAAAACGAATCGGAGACGTATATCTACAGCAATTAAAGGATAAACAGAAAGCAATAGAGGAGTATGAATTGGTTTTGACCAAGTACCCGAAAAGTTTATTATTAGAAGATGTACGAAAGATAATTCGTAAGCTGGAAAGCAGATAGGATTGAGATATGAAATATAAGTTGATCTTTTTTCTTGTTATTATCGAAATATTATTATTTAGTAATCTGTTTGCTCAGAAAATTCTCATCTACATGGATTTACAGCAGAATGAGCATTTAAAGGCGTACGGCGTCGCCTACTGGACGCTTGAGAAAGGAACTAATGTGGAATGGCTGCTAAATTACCGAGGTGGCTCATTTATGATGGATAATCGCCCAAGCATCGAACGGGAATTACGACTGCGGGGAGTTAGTTTTTCCGTCATCAGCAATTCCGAGGCAGCCCAAATTTACGCGACCATTGAAGAAAGAAATATGGAAGTGGTGTTGCTTGAGAAAGCTCCGGAAATTGCAATTTATCAGCCCCCGAAAGAGACCAAGTGGGACGATGCTGTTGCGCTCGCGCTGAGTTATGCTGAAATCCCGTACACAAAATTATGGGATAAAGAAGTGATTGCCGGCGAACTTTACAAATACGACTGGCTCCATCTCCATCACGAGGATTTTACCGGACAATACGGTAAATTTTACCGGAGTTTTCGGAATGCACCCTGGTATATCGAAATGGTAATGACCAACGAAAAATTAGCAAGGGAATTGGGATTTACGACTGTCGCTCGGGAGAAATTGGAGGTCGCCAAAATGATAAAGGATTATGTCATCAGAGGCGGCTTTTTGTTCGCGATGTGTTCGGCGACAGATGCGCTGGATATTGCTCTTTCTGCAGAGAATACGGATATTGTGGATGTCGTATATGATAATGATCCGCCAGACCCGGATTACAAGCAAAAACTGGATTTTTCAAATACTCTGGCATTCGAAGATTTCAATATCATTACGGATCCGATGATCTATGAATTTTCTGATATCGATATTCCTTCA
>WJJN01000542.1 GCA_014729735.1 Candidatus Zhuqueibacterota bacterium | reverse complement strand
GTCATGTAAAAATTATCTCCGACCCGGATAATATCGGGATCAGAGTAATCCTGCCAGATGATCGGATTTTTGTAGAATCCATTCCCGAGGTCCGGCTGCCATACTTGCGCCAGGATAAATTGTGAGAATAGCAAGAAAAGGGCGGGAGTGATGTAAACAAATGTTTTCATTTATTGCTCTCTAACGACGATTTAACTTGATTGTTAAACACCGGCGTAGCTTTCCAGAGAGACAGCATATTCCGGAAATGCTTTTATTATTTTTTTATCCGAGGTTATCAACGGCACATCAATATCTCTTGCCAGTGCTACAAATTCGCAATCGTACGCAGAACATCCGGACGCTTGCGCCAATCTCAAAACATCTAACGAAGAAACATCATATTCGTTGTCACCCACCAGAGTTATTGCTTCGTTCATTATTTTAATGGCGATGTCAAACTTTAGAATACGATTTCGCATATAATATGCGAGAACATTCCTGAATTCACTTCTCCATAAAATTGGAGCAGCCCATTGTTCATCTTTCTTAAAAACAATTTCGGCTTTTGAGGTATGTTCATTCTCAATGAATAGATAGAGCAAAATATTCGTGTCGATTACGATCATAGTCTTCCCTCATCTCGTATCTGTCTTAATTGTTCTTCAGAGAGGCGGGGAAGCTTTGCAAGCTTTCTCAGTTTTCGTATTCTGTCGAGAGATTGTTCTTTATCTAGTCTTCTGCTTTTAACTGCTTTCTCGATACAGACGATTATTTCGTTATTTAAACTTCTGTGATTATTTGCGGCGACATCTTTCAACCGTTCATAAAGGTCATTGGGAATATTTTTCACAGTGATATTTGCCATATTATACCTCATGAAAAATTACATCATATCAATACCATATTGGAATTTAGAAACTAAATGAATTAAAAGCAAGCGAAATTTGTATGAGATCATCCGGGGGGGCAGCTTAATTATAAATTTAAAAATTTTTTGCAAATACATAAAATATTTATTGCTTTTTAACGATGTGTTTCGTATATTGGTTTTGTTAAACAATTGTACCCTGTTTTTTTGCTACTTCGTGTTAAGCGACAACCGATTTTAAACAACATCGTGTAAAACTAAAAAATATTTCGCTGCGAATGGTGCAAATTCTATTCAAAGCGATTTTTTTTTAGGTATTGGCTGAAGACAGCGATGTACACAACACACATTTTTTTATTAAGGAATAGTTCAATGGAAAAAGGAACTGTAAAATGGTTCAACGGCTCAAAAGGCTTTGGTTTCATCACTCGCGAAGAAGGCGATGACGTATTCGTGCATTACAATTCAATTGAAGGTAGCGGCTACAAATCGTTAGATGAAGGCGATCAGGTTCAGTTTGAAACAGAAGAAGGACCGAAAGGCTTGCAAGCCACGAAAGTTTCCAAAATATAATTTGGCGACAACTTGAATGAAAAACCCCGGCTATTTGGCTGGGGTTTTTTGTTTTTAGTAGACCGGAAATTAAATTGGCAAGAACAGTATTTTATTTTTTAACTCGGATTCATCACAACACTCATAAAATAACAACAAATTTTCAATAATTTGGCTAATTGTAACATTTTGTTTGATGATAAAAATGGGTGGGATCTCTTTTCCTTCTGCTGCGCGCGAGTAAGCAAATTTAGGGATTGTTTCTACATCATGAGTTAATAATATTCGATTTTCCATCAATGCAAATTCCAAAACAGTTGGATCATCTTCCCCTGATAAGCCAGCATCTTGTAGTCGCAATATATCAATTTCAGGATTCCTTAATACAATACCTCTCACAATGTGATTATTGAAGTTTTCATCAGCCAAAAAGCGAATCATGTTTATTTTCTTTCTTTACGACGATTAGAAAGCCTTTCGCGAATACCTCTGATATCAAAGTGTGATCTAATATCTTGCTCTATTTTTTCTGCAACTAGTTGTCGTTCATAAAGATATGACTCTACTATTTCCTGATTATTCAGATAATAACTAATTGTCGAGTATACATCAGCCAATTGCAAAACAGGAAATTGATACACTATCTCCTCACACGTTGATCCATTCTTAAATGCATTAATTACTGTCTCCAAAGTGACTCGAGTTCCTCCAATTCGGACGACTCCTTCGGAATTATATTCAAAAGGAGGCTGATATTTTCCAACTGAAAGCTCCATGGCTGCATTTTCTCCCAATATTCTATTGTTCCATTTTCTCTTAATATAACACTTTAATCTTAGTTTGTCAAATAATAATATAAAGAGAAATTGTCATTTTCAGAAAAATTACCGTTAACAATGCGATTCCGATATATTGCACAATATCTTAAGTATTATCGAAATCTAACGCAATTATTCGGTACCTGTCTTAATAAATAGAACTGCTTTGGCTATTAAATAGACAATTATGCCGATGAATACTAACAATATTCCTAGTCCTTGATATGTTTCAGAACCAAATATAGCCATCATAAAACCAATGAAAATAACTATCCGCGCAATTACTATAAAAAGTCGAGCACGGACCCCCGTGTCTTCAATTTTAGCTTTCATCCAAAAGTCCCCATATGGAATGATTATGAAAAAAGTGCGGAATTATCCGGCTAATCATAACGATATCTACAGCCAGTTTCAATTGTTATTAAAAACGAGACTTCAGACAAGCATCCCATTCTCCCAATAGTCTTTTTCATAAAATACTTATTAGTGTAGATGAAATGTGGAAAGCAATACTTGACAAATGTAACAAAAAAATAATAAATTGTCAATACAAAGATAGTGAAATTTTGCTTTTCTGAAAGTCTTATGAATATTTCGCAATGTTAGGAAGAAGGAAAGATAAAAAACAGGCGAGTTCTATTAAACTTGTTGGTTTTTAATGCACACTCTTAATTACCACCAACGTCATATCATCACTCTGCGCGTTTCCATCCACGAAGTTTTTGACTTCGCCGAGGATGTTGTCGATAACGTCCTGCGCCGGGAGGTGTTTGATCGTGTCCACGTATTCGATCAGGCGCTGGTCGCCGAATTCTTCACTTGCGGCGTTCATGGCTTCGGAAATGCCGTCGGAGTAGATC
>WJJN01000541.1 GCA_014729735.1 Candidatus Zhuqueibacterota bacterium | reverse complement strand
GCCCGCGGATCGGTATTGATTTCTATTTGCACCTGCTGAATTGGATCTGCTACAATTTCAGGATCTGACTGTGTTTCCGAAATCAGAATTTCATTTTTCCGATCAGGCGCCTTCAAATTTTCACTGATCCGCTCGACTGAAAGCGATTGTTCCACTGTATCGGGCATTTCCGGTTGTGCTGCAATTTTTTTTTCGGATTGAACCGAATCCAGTTTTGCTACGTTAGTGGCAGCTATCTGCTCCGTGTTGTCGGAATTCATTTTCGGGATCACGATTTTGAAAATCAAGATCAACAAAACGATGACTGCCACCGAAATAAACACGAGCCTCCTGGAATATGACCGACGTGTTTTGAATTGTCTCGCTGGTTCCACTTGCTCTGATTCAACCACTAACGCGCTGGCTTCATATCTCTCCGGTTGGCTCAGGAATAGGGATATTGCATCATTCCGTATTTTCCCGGCATATGTAGCTAAAATACTGAGTACATTTTCAACGGAAGCCGGACGTTTTGCCGCCTCTTTCTGCATCATGGCTTCGCACAACCGCACGAGCTCGCCGGGCAATTCCGGGCGAATTTTATCAATCGACGGCGGCTGAAAATTCACGATCTTTTTGAAACATGCTTCGGTGCTGCCAGCCCGGAACGGATTTTCGCCTGTTAATAGTTCATAGAAAACCACGCCCAACGAAAAAATGTCGCTTTGCTCGCTAATCTGCTGTGAAAGAATATATTCCGGTGCCATATAATCCGGCGTTCCCAAAATTTGATCGCCTGCTGCGGAACGGCTTCCCGCGAAACCGAAGTCGCCGATCTTTACGTGTCCTTCGCCGGATATTAGTGTATTTGCCGGTTTGATATCCCGGTGCAGATAACTCTTCCTGTGCAGCGCCTGAATTCCCTGGCACATCGAATACATAATTGCGACGGAGATATCCACTGGCAGCGGCGAATGATCCCGAATCACATCTGACAGCGAAACTCCTTCGATAAATTCCATGACAATGAACGGGCTGCCATCCCGGTTGCTGTAATCATATATTCCGATCACGTTCGGATGATTGATTTTTGCTGTGATCAAACCTTCCTGTTGAAATCTGTCTTGTATCTCTTCATCGCCGAGACGTTCCGCATTCAATTGCTTGATCAGCACGGTGCGCTCGAGCTGCGGATGAAATGCCTTGTAAAGCGTAGTCACCGGTCCTTTATGGATTTCAGCAAAAATCTGATATTTATCAATTTTCTTCATGTCCCCAATCTTTTAATCGATAATGCAGCCAGCGCCGGGAAACATCGAGTATCTTTGCAGTCTCTGTGACATTGTTATCCGTACTTTTCAACGTTTTCAAAACAAACTGCTTTTCAAAATCCTTCAGCGTTGTGCCGATTGGAAGCTCAAGATCATTTTGTGGCAACTGCAAATCTGCCGGCTGGATCATTGCATCCTTTGACATGACTACTGCGCGTTCGAGCGTGTTTTCCAATTCCCGCACATTGCCGTGCCAGGGATAGCTCATAATCCGCTGCATTGCTTCCTGCGAAAATCCCTTCAGCGATTTATTGAACCTGGCGGCGTATTTATCCAGAAAATGATGCGCCAGCAACGTAATATCCTTTCCCCGTTCCCGCAGCGGCGGAACCTTGATCGGGATGACATTCAGCCGGTAATAAAGATCTTCCCGGAAATTCCCTTTCTTCATTTCTTCGTACAAATCTTTATTCGTCGCTGCGATAATGCGAACGTTCACCTTGCGAATGCTGGTTTCGCCGATCCGTTTCACCTCTCCTTCCTGTAGCACGCGCAGCAACTGAATCTGAATCTTCGGCGTTAACTCGGCAACTTCGTCCAGCAGGAATGTGCCGCCGTCCGCTGCTTCGAACAAGCCCTTCTTATCGGACGTGGCGCCGGTGAACGCGCCTTTTTTATGACCGAACAATTCGCTTTCAAGCAGAGATTCAGGAAGCGCACCGCAAAACAGCGCCAGAAACGGTTTATCTTTTCTAAGACCATTGTAGTGTAATGCGCGGGCGACCAACTCCTTTCCGGTTCCGCTTTCTCCCTGGATCAGCACAGTGGCGTCGGTGTTCAGGATATTATCCATCGTCTCGAAAACCTGCTGCATCGCCGGACTATTGCCGATGATTTTATCGAATTTATTCTTCCCCTGAATTTCCTGCCGCAGAAGCCGGTTCTCCTGCCGCAGTGTTTCATAGAATTTTGCATTCTCGATAGCAATCGCCGCCTGATGTGCAAATGCATTCAAAAAAGGCAGGCTTGCTTCGGTAAATCCGCTGCGGTGATGAATACTGTCCAGATAAATCACGCCGATGGCATTTTGCTTCAGCGTAAGCGGGACTGCTGTCACCGATTGAATTTTTTGAAGCACGATACTCTCAGCGCCGACAAAGCGGTCATCGGACTGCACATCGTACGATATTACGGATTCATTTTCTTCCAGAGCTTCCCGAACAACGCTATTGGAAATTTTTGTCAAATCCATGGCAATATTATCTGCAATATTGCGCGCCGTGCGCACGCTGAAGCTGCCGTCATCTTCTAACAGCAAAATGAATCCGCGCTCCGCACCCAACGTTTGAATGG
>WJJN01000540.1 GCA_014729735.1 Candidatus Zhuqueibacterota bacterium | reverse complement strand
GTGCGCGATATGAAATTTTTATGGAAAAAAATTGTTGCGATTGCCAATAAAACCGGAGCAATTCCCGGAGGTGATACTGCCTGTGGTTTTGGCAATACTGCTATGGTACTCGCGGAGAAAAAATACATACCTAAAATTGTCGCTGCGTTTGTGAGAATATTGACCGTCGTTCGAACACTGGTGGCAATTGAGGAGGGTGCCAGCGGACCGGATAAAGATTGCGGATATGAAGGACCGTTTCTGAAAGCGATTACCGGGATCCCTATTTCCATGGAAGGGAAAACAGCCGCGTGCGCGCATTTGAGTCCGCTCGGAAATGTTGCCATGGCATGTGCTGATCTGTGGAGCAATGAATCTGTTCAAAACATCAAGTTATTGGGAGGTGCCGCTCCGACCGTATATCTGGAACAACTTGAATACGATGTCCGACTTTTGAACCAGGCGATTAAAATGGGAAAAAGTAGTGTCCTGCAATTGCAAAAACTTCTTGTGGATTCGGATATTTATTTTGATCCACAGGCATATATTCTGGCTCCGGAAGCGGTGATCGGGATTTCCAGGGAAATTGTAAAAGGAAATTCCTATCTCGAAGCAGCTATTTTAGGAAGTTTAAAAGGACTCGAGCTTATTGAGCACGCAATCAAACAAGGACAGTTAAAAGTCGAGGAGAGAGAAAAAGTGTGGGTTGATAGAATCAGAGATGAATTGTCTTCAATACCGGTTAACGAAGGTGATTTTATTGATCGCATTATTCCGACACTGGATGAATCAAAATGGAATCCGGCTCAATATGGATTATAACTGTTCTTATCTTGTGAACGAACTGATTTTTAAGGAGACATCAAATGATTTCGATGGAAGAGTTAATAAACAATGTCGTTAATGGCAAGGCGCCTGAAACAGAGAATATTACCCAGAGCGCTATCGATGATGGAGTTTCGCCAGAAAAGATATTGACGGACGGTTTAATTGCCGCGATGGAAATTGTGGGAGATAAATTCAAAAAAAATGAATTCTATGTACCGGATATGTTAATTGCTGCCAGAGCCATGAAAGCCGGATTAAAAATTTTGCAGCCACATCTCACGGCGACAGGTGTGAAACCAATCGGTACTTTTGTAATCGGTACTGTAAAAGGAGATTTACATGACATTGGTAAAAATCTGGTCGCGATGATGATGGAAGGAGCCGGTTTTAAAGTCATCGACCTTGGGGTGGATGTTACTCCTGAAAAATTTGTTGCCGCGGTTGATGATCATCAGCCGCAAATAATCGGCATGTCGGCGCTATTAACAACAACGATGGTGAATATGAAAAAGGTCATTGAAGCGCTTGAGTCCGATGGTAAACGCAACTCTGTAAAAGTAATTGTCGGTGGTGCACCCCTGTCGCGAAATTATGCCGAAGATATCGGTGCGGATGGTTACGTGGAGGACGCTGCCGGCGCACCCGAATTATCTAAAAAATTAATTGATAATGGGAATTAAAACACGGAGAATTCAGATTTGGTAGATAACTTTCGCCATATAAAACTTTTTACAATCATGGCGATTGCCTTGTTCATCGTGTCAGGAAGTTTTCCTGAAATTCAGAGCTGCCGGGCGGCGGATACTCCTTTTCACCAGTATAAAAAAATCGTATTCGGCTGCTATACCTCGAATGATGATGAATTTGAAGAATTCGCAACCCGCGCAAAAGAACTCGGTGCAACGCATATTACCATCACTGCGGAAGATTTGCCACTTTCTTACTGGGAGCTAAAGCCGCCGGAAGATCCATACCCGGCATGGGTGATCACTAATCCGGGGATTTTGAAAATATTACCCCCTGAAGAGTTGCAGCAGTATATTCCGAAGGAGCACGGTGAAAAAGTAATGCAAATCCTGGAGCAGCGCTGCCGTATCTTGCGCAAACTCGGACTGAAAGCAGCTTTTCACACATTCGAACCGCAGATGCTGCCGGAGCAGGTTTTTCGTGATCATCCGGCATGGCGGGGACCGCAGGTGGATAATCCCATGCGCTCCAGGGTGGATCGGTTCGCACCGTCCATGTCACACCCCGGAGTGCTGGACATGTATCGTCGCTCCATTCAGGAACTGATTCGACGATGCCCGGAAATTGATATTCTGCAAATGCGCACCAACGATTCCGGCGCTGGCATCGAATGGAGCGACGCACTTTATGCCGGTCCCAATGGAAATGCAGCATATTCCTCTCTGAAAATGGAGGAGCGTATATCCCGGTTTCTGTCCACGCTTCAAGATGCCGCCAGATCAGTCGGAGGGGATCTGGATGTGCATGTTTATAATACCAAAGAAAATCGGGAAGATTTGATCGCAACGCAGCTTGATTCCGGAATGGCAATCGATAATAACGAGGGACCGGACGCATCCGATTTCAAGTATGAAGTAGGTTCGCTGCTTTATTACAGGCGCGCTTTTGCGCCGGTGCCTGGCATCCCGCGACCTGTGAGTATTTTGGAAGACCTGGAAAAAGCACGCAACAGAAAAGCGAGGCGGTTGTTTGTGTCCATTCCGGATCGGTTCAATTGGCAGTTGTATTTGCATCTTTACGAGTTGTTTCTTAAAAATCCAACGCGATCGCTGGCATCTCGTTTGGAGTTGTTAAATCAGGTATCTGAAAACGAGGTTGATTCAGAAAGCGGAGATGAATTAGTGCAGGCATGGTTTAGCCTGCACGAGGTGGTAAAGTTGACAAAATTGATCAGCGGCGGCGGTACCGTATTCATTTTGGGGTGCGTGCACCAGCGATGGCTCACCAGACCCTTTGTCCCGTTCCCGGATTCCTTAACTTTCGATGAAAAAAATTATTACAGGAGATTTCAATTTCAGGCGAGGACTGAGGAGCATGCCAATGATTTGCTGGATTTACAGGGCAGCCGTCTGGTGAACGGTTTCGGGGGATACCGGGTGTTGAGCCGAATCCTGTACCAGATTCGTTCGGAAGTCCGTTCGGCTCGCCGGCGTGTTCAAAAGATAGCTGCCAGACTATCAGGAGTTGCGGCAGAAAAATATGCGCTTCTGGATAAACGTCTCGATGTTTTTCAATGTCTGGTGAATAATGTGGAACATGCCGCACATTATCAGATTGTCCTGGATCGTGTGCATTCCATCGAAACGCCACCTGATCCAAATCCGCCGTATCCGTTCTTAAAACCGGCTGATATCTGGAGCAGACAGGAACTGATGCGCATCGCCAGGGAGGAAATCGATAATACGGTTGCCCTAATAGAATTGTTAAAAACTGAGAATGATTCGCGGCTCATCGACCATTCAGAGACCGCAGACAAAGAGTACCATCGGTTATTGGGAGCGAATCTCATCAATCAATTGACTCAAAAAATAAATGTGATGCGAGATCACTGGCAGGATTATAAAAAAATTCATGTAAATTGAAAACGGATTGGAAAAAATGATCTATAAAATCAAATTGTTATTCATTCTGCTAATTAGTTCAATATGTGTGAGTTATGCTTCATCAGGACATCAGAGTTTTGCAAATATTCTGAATTATGGTGGAACGCCGGACGGTGAGACATCGAATACAGTAGCGATTCGCAACGCGATCGATGCCTGCGCTGAAAAAGGTGGCGGGACGATTTACTTTCCCGCCGGGACTTATTTAACAGGACCAATTATTTTAAAAGACAATATTACGTTATTTATCGATGCCGGTGCGACATTGCTATTCAGCGATGATTTCACGGAATATCCGCCGGTTAAAACACGCTGGGCTGGAATCCGGTGCTGGGGACATACCCCGCTTATTTTTGGTGACGATGTGAAGAACGTTGCAATCATCGGCAGGGGGATTCTCGACGGACAGGGCAAAACCTGGTGGGATCGGTTCAATGTAGTCCGAAAAATTGAAGATTACCAACCCGAAACCGAGATGGAAAAGCAATTTGCAAAACTGAATCAGGGTATTACAGGCGGATTTATGGAATGGGCGTGCTATAATTTTAGACCGCCGTTTATCCAATTGATGCGCTGCGAGAATGTACTCATCGAAGGTGTGACAATCAAAGATTCACCTTTCTGGAACATCCATCCGGTTTTCAGCAAGAATATTACGATTCAGGATGTGACTATTATCAGCCCGGAGAAATCGGAGAATACGGACGGCATCGATATCGATTCATCGCAGAAAGTGCGGATTTCCAATTGTCACATAAACGTCGGAGACGATTGCATCGTGCTAAAATCTGGCATGGATGAGGACGGACGTGCGGTTGGAATCCCAACAGAGGATGTGGCAATTATCAATTGCACGATGGAACACGGTCACGGTGGCGTTGTTATTGGCAGTGAAACGTCCGGGGATATCCGAAATGTCGTGGTTTCCAATTGCGTTTTTAACGGAACCGACAGGGGAATCCGGTTGAAAACGCGACGGGGGAGAGGCGGAATTGTGGAAAATATCCGGGTGTCGAACATTATCATGCGAAATATTGGGGAGGCGCTGACTATAAATATGCACTACTGGACGGATACAGCAAAAGAAGAGGTGTCCGAGCGGACTCCCCGGTTCAAAAACATTCATATCAATCAGATTACCTCGTTGAACGCTCGGTCTGCCGGAACTATTATTGGATTGGAAGAAATGCCGGTGGATGGAATTCAATTGACGGATGTCGTTTTG
>WJJN01000539.1 GCA_014729735.1 Candidatus Zhuqueibacterota bacterium | reverse complement strand
GTTCGTGTTCCGTTAGCAGGAGCAGCCAACGGAAATCCGTGGGCAAGAGAAGGAGGAATCATCGAGGAGCTGACGCTAACGGAGAGGTTCAATAATTTCACCAGTCGCCGCGAAAGCATGGTTAATGATGTCTGGGATCTGGTGCTTTACGATGCCTGTCGCCGGGAAGATAATCTGTCGCTCTATATGGATACCAGTATTTGCCAGGTCGAGACCGATGAAAAACGAGTTGTCACTGTGTCCGCAAGTCAACTAGGGAGTGAACGCGAGCTAAAATTTGAAGGAGACTTATTCATCGACGCGACAGGTGACGGGACTATTGCCTATCTGGCGGGTGCTGAATATCGTATGGGACGCGAAGGGAAGGATGAGTTCGATGAAAAATGGGCGCCGGATGAACCGGATATGGGAATCATGGGAAGCACGATTCTGTTTGCGGTTAAAGATGTCGGAAAACCTGTCCCGTTCAATCCTCCGCCGTGGGCAGAGAAATATCCCGAAGATAGCAGCATTCTTAAAACGAGATTTCACCAGCGCATTCCGGGTCACTGGTGGATTGAGGTTGGTTACCCCTTTCATACCATTTATGATAACGACAAAATCCGGGATGAACTGATGCGGCATGTTTTGGGAGTGTGGGATCATCTGAAAAATCAGGAAGATCATGGCTTTGCAAATTACGCCCTGGACTGGATCGGTAAAATTCCGGGAAAAAGAGAAAGCCGAAGAATTATTGGTGATTATGTCCTCAATGGAAATGATATCATGCAGGGTCGGATTTTCCCGGATGCCGTTGCTCACGGCGGATGGTATTTTGACCTTCATACGCCCGGAGGAATATTAGCAAAAGATCAGTTCCCGGAACCAACGTATGGCGATGCCTCATTAATCGATTTATGTGAAGTACCAGTATATTCCATCCCGCTGCGCAGCTTATATTCCAGGGATATCGAAAACCTGTTTTTAGCGGGTCGGGATATTTCTGTAACCCACGTTGCACTCGGCAGTACACGCCTGATGGGAACCTGTGCAGTTCTGGGACAGGCTGTCGGTACATGCGCCTGGCTCTGCAAAAAGTTCGACATTTTACCGGAAAATGTTTATCCCGAAAAAATTGAGTTGTTACAACAGCAGCTTATCAAAGATGATCAATATGTCCCGGGCGTAAAGAACGAAGATCCGGCTGATCTGGCACGGATTGCAACCATATCCGTGACCAGTTGTTCACCGTTGATTTTTTCAGAGCCAACAGTTCCGCGTCAATTGGATGTTCCGATCGGGATAGTCATTCCGGTATCAACCGAAACGCTGGAAAAGGTGAGCTTTTTGATGGAAGCCAGAAAAGATACCGAAGTAACATTACATGTGCGATCCACAAAACGAATGTGCGATTTTACAGATGAGACGGATGTGGCGTGTGTGACGTCGAAATTGAACGCAGGCGGCAAAACCTGGGTGGATTTTCATTTAGCTGTGAAAACAAGACCGTATAGCCTGTATTGGTTAGCATTCGACAGTAACCCGGAAGTCATCATTTATGGTAGCTCGCTGTTACCGCCGACAGGCACGGTTTCGCTTCACAAGCCATTCAAAAAATGGCATTATCTGAAATCCATAATTCGATGGGAAAATCTGAAACCGGTTCATCAGCGATGGAACCTGTGTTTGAAAATTGAACCATTGCAATTTCCTTATGAATCAGGAAATATTCTTTCGGGAATCACCAGACCCGACGACTGGACAAATATTTGGATTTCCAATCCCGATCAGCCATTGCCACAAAGTGCTATTTTAGAATTCGATTCATCTGTCTCATTAAATACTGTTTATCTGACTTTTGATACGAATTCCGGGCTTACAACAAATCTCCATCTGCCAACCTGGCAGGCGCCGAAAGAAACGGCTCGCGATTATGGTCTGTTTTATGAATTGAACGGAGAATGGAAAGACATCGGAACATTCAGGGATAATTACCTTCGCAGAAGGGTGCATAGATTTCAAAGAATAAGGGCGGATAAAATTAAAATCCAATTGTTGTCTACCTGGGGAGATCCTTCGGCGAGAATTTATGAAGTACGGGTGTACGATGAATAACATCAACCCGCATGGTAATTTATGTTTAAACGTCACATTAAAAAAACAAGGAGGGAGCGATGAAAGACAAAATTTACTTTTTCTTTATTTTGCTACTTATCCTTTCTGTTAACACTGTTTTTACCCAGGATAATGGTAACCTCTTTCGCATTGCATGGCAGGATGACGAGCAAAATATCACTGCCGGCTGGACGATCAGCAGACATTCTTTTGATTTTGATAAAGATGGTTTCGGAGAATTCTGTGCCTATGATATGGCTTCGGGTCAAAACCTGGGATTTATTTTTGAAGCAAAGGCGGACGATGACTACCAGTTGATGGAGGTTATCCCAATGGGTGGGGGAGCGTTGGCTGTTACCGACTGGAATTTAAACGATCTGAATGAATTAACAATTCTCGATGAGGGACTGTTACTATTTGAATCTACGGGTGTTGATAATGAAATTCCGTATGATCCTAACGTGATATGGGAGGATATCCCCAAAACGGGAATCTTTGGCGGAACGTCGCAAGGCGCTCCCGCGGTTTTCGATGCGGATGGAGATGGTGAATTGGAGATCGTTTGCAATTATGCAAAGAATGCCTATCATATTCCGGTGTTTGATGGATACTACATCAGTATTTTTTCGTTTAACGGAGATTTCGAGAATCCGGGAGGCAAAATAGAATTCACAGATGATTTCGATACTGAATGCTGCGGTTTTGATTGGGGGGATATTGATAATGATGGACATATCGATATTGTTACCGCAGTGAATCAGAATCCGCATTTGCGGGTATTTACCAGCGTTGGTAAAGATTCTTTCGAACTGAAATGGGAGTGGAAGAAACCGGAAACAGTGTTGCTTGAGATGAGCGAAACTTACACGCCGATGGTAGTCGATATCGATCAGGACGGTCAGATGGAAATTTTATATTGCGATACACACGGTCTTGTTTATGTGATCAGCGGCGATTTATCACAACAGATCACAGAAGATAATGTTCACTATCTTGGTAAATTTCGACCTGTTGGTCCCGGTCGCAATATCGCGGATATGCGAAGCACAAATCCCGGCGGATCACTGGGAGACCTGGATGCTGATGGCAAACCGGATCTTTACTGGTGCGCTTATCATGCAGAGGCGGTGTATGATCTTGAATATGAATCCGGTTCGATTCTG
>WJJN01000538.1 GCA_014729735.1 Candidatus Zhuqueibacterota bacterium | reverse complement strand
TCATTGAACACAATAGTAATGTTTTAATCATGATACCTCCTTAAAATGTCCTTTAAATTTTTTTGACAAGATTACAGGATTTACAAGATAAAGCCTGCTCAATTTTTTTAGCTCAAAATTTGAAAATCCCAAAAATGCGATTTTTTTATTTTTCAATTTATACGATCTGTTTTTTTATAACCTGTTGATCCTGTAATCCTGTCAACTAACTAGCGCATCAACATCATTTTCTTCGTCTGCTTAAAATCGCCTGCTTGCAATGTGTAAAAATAAACTCCGCTGGCAACCGGTCGGGCGTTCATATCGGTGGCATCCCAGATAACGGAATATGTTCCGGCGGATTGATGAACATCCACCAGCACCTTTACCAACCTGCCGAGGACGTCGTATATTTTGATGGTCACGTGGTACGTTGCCATTCCTTTTGGCAGTGTGTAGCTGATTTCTGTTGTCGGATTGAACGGGTTGGGGTAGTTTTGATGCAGTACGAATTGATCCGGCTTTTCGATGGAGTCGTTCTCTTCGACATCTGTTTCAGGATCTGAATAAAACGCGGTATACGGCGTGAGAATTTGAAAGCGTAAGCTTAGTGCGATCACCTGATCGATGAGCTCCTGCTGTTCGCCTAAAATTTCAATTTGCTCCATCAGGAAATCGATTTTCGATTTTGCCCACAGCCGGGCGACGAAACGGTGTCCGCTGCCTGGAGAGCTCACGAAAGTCACCGGATGCGAATATTGAAACTGCTGTCCCCTGACATCGCCGGAAAGGGTGACGCTGAATGTGCCGCTTTTGGAATACAGTCCCTGCTGCAAAATCTGTCCGCCCCAGAACAGATCGCCCATAGTTTTGGGATAGCGATCCCAGGTTTGCAATCCGCCCAGATCGATATCCAGATTCGTCATCACGGGTTTGGAAATGCGGGTGAAATGATTTTTCACCGCCAGCGCCACGCTGTCGTTCGAGGTGATGAACGTGGGATAGCCGTGATTCAATCGCGACACTTGAATGAGCAGCGGTTTGCTGATATCATCGCCGACGCCGAAGCAGTAAATTTGCACATCTTTCATGTTCACTCGAGTTGCGCGGGCGACGATGGAATCGATCCGGGTTTCGCCGAGCGTGGGATAGCCGTCAGTCAGAAATACAATGCTGTTCGAAGTGGTGTCCCGGAACGACTGTTTCAGGCTGGTCTGCAATGCCTGATCGATGGCAGTCATCCCGCCGGCGTACATTTGATAGACAAAATCGTGGGCATCGGAAATGTTGCCATCCTCTGCAGGAACGAGGTCCGGCTTAAATGCCTGCACCGCCGTCCCAAAGGTGACAATGTTAAAGCGGTCGATGGGATTCAGCAGATCCAGAAAAAAGTGGATCGCCTCTTTCAGTTGGTTGATCCTGCCGCCTATTTCCATACTGCCCGAAACATCTGCCGTGAAAATAATGTCCTTAGGCACGATCTCGTCGCCGCCGATATCGTCCGGCGGCGTAATCCACAGCGCATAAAAGCTGTCGGTGCCAAATGAATCTTCCGGCGCCGGAGTGTACGACAATGCATTAAATTGCACATTATCGCGGATGGTTTCAAATTCCAGGTAAAAATCCGTATCCGGATAGTAATTTTCGTCGCCGTAGAAAATCGTATAATGCCGGTTCGAAATTTTATTGATCACCGTCTGAGTGGATGGTTCATGAGAAGGAGAGCCAAACATTTTATAATCATTTTGCGACTTTGCCTCGAGATCGAAGGTTACGGTTTCCAGCGGACGGGGGGACATTTCCAGCGTGTTCAGCAAAAAATGGTAAGTCACTTTGCCAAAATCATACGGCAGGAGCTCCACATAAGTAATTTCGGTGCGGACATCGGATAAGGCATTGATGGGAGCGATGCTCAAGCGAAAAAGATTATCGCCCAGATATTCCAGCAGCGCCGGGTCGATATTGCGGCGCACGTTGTTCTCATAATCCTCCCGCGCTTCCTGGCGCTCACGGATATCTGCCACATACCGCTGACCATTAAACCAGTACACCAGCTCTGTGATCACGGCATTTTCCGGCAGCGGGAAAATACAGATCGCTTCCACAGTCGTGGTCAGTTCGTTGTAAAATGTCTGATCAATATGGGTTTCGGCGATCTGATCCTGAATGCTCACATCCACATCCACTTTCTTGATCCACATCTTGTCGTATTCGCCCTGCCGATCCCATATCGGACGATTGTATAAAACGCCGACAGCAAGCAGGCTTTGTGAGCAGATAATCAGAATTAAAATAGAAGATAGTAGCAATTTTTTAAACATGATTAATTCTCCTTTCAATTAAAGTATTGGACTTAAAGATGCACGCACTTTGTATGTAGGATAAATCGGATTGAATAATACGTGTTCCATACTATCAAAGTCTGTACCAGACTTTTAATCACGCTAAATCTGCTATTTTTCTCGTTAAATTGCTGAATTCATTTTTTAGAACTATGTTCGATATCCCTTTGAATTCAGGCATCTTAACGATGCGACTACAGACAGAACCAGCGAGGATATATTCGAGATGTAAGGTAAAATTTAAATTGCTATATCGGTTGATTGTGCAAATTTTTCACTTTGTTGTCAAATATTGCGCAACGGAATCGTGATACGGGATAAGATAGACGAAATATGGAAGGAATTGCAAATATGACAGGAAATTCAACAAATATGGAGAACTAAATAAAACCAATATTCGTTCAAAATATTACATCACGATCAGTATGGGACTTAGAAAAAAGGAGTAATTGATATGGATCTGGAAAATTTAGATAAACATATAGACACACTCGCAAAGCTGGATGAGACAGAATATCCGGTGATAAGCTGCTATTTAAATCTCACGGGAAATTTTTCTGACTATTTTAATGAGCGCATTCGTCTGCTGGAAAAGAATTTTCCGATAAACGAGCGAGAGCCCTTTGATGAAGCTGCAGATAAAATATTCGAACATCTGAAGTCCGGGATCGATTCCGAGGCAAAAGGAGTAGCAATTTACGCGCGTGGTGGGAATGATCCGTTCTTTCTTGCGCTACAATTCCGTGTTCCGGTAGAAAATTCGATTCTG
>WJJN01000537.1 GCA_014729735.1 Candidatus Zhuqueibacterota bacterium | reverse complement strand
TACATTGTCACAGATGATTTGATCCTGAATTCCGGCAGCGAGCTGGTCATCGAGCCAGGTACGGAAATCTGGTTCCGGGAAAATTCTAAATTGGAAGTTCAGCCTGGCGCACGAATCATTGCAGAAGGAACAGTCGCGGATACTATTGTCTTCCGTGGCGCTCCGGTGAAAGCGGATTCAAATACCTGTTGGGGCGGTGTGCGCCTGCTGATGGCAGATGAAGCATCGTCTTTTTCATACTGCAAATTCACGGATGGTTATTCCAGTCCGTTTATTTTCTCTCACGAGCTGGATAATTACGGCGGCGCGATGCTGATCTACGGCTCGAATATTACGGTGAGCCATAGCACATTTTCAGGAAACCGGGCATCCGGCGCCGGGGGTGCGCTGGCAATTTTCGACTGCGATCCGATCATCCGCTTTTGTGATATTCTGGATAATTATTCGGAAAATGACGCCGGCGCCATTTTCGTTCAAAATTCACGGGGACTCATCCGGAACTCACTGATTGCGCGGAATTCATGTCTTTATGATGGCGGCGCCATTTATTGTGACGGACAGGCAGATATCGAAGTCACGAACACCCGCATCGTCCGGAATTATTCAGGAGATGACGGTGGTGCAGGGCTTTGTTACGACAGCGAGCCACGATTTATTAATTGCACTATCGTAGATAATATCACCGAAGGACACGGCGGGGCGTTTCGAAATTCCACATCAAGTAGCACGGTAAGTATTACGAATTCCATTGTCTGGAGAAACGACGGCAGCTCAATCACCAGGGGGAGCATTTCGGTTACATATTCGTGTGTGCAACTGGGAATCAGCTCTTCAGGAAATAATATTTTGAGAAATCCGGAGTTTCAATCAACGGAATCGCTGGATTATTTGCTGGCTGCTAATTCTCCCTGCATCGATGCGGGAAATCCTGCAGCAGAGTATAATGATCCTGAAGATCCGAACAATCCGGGACAGGCGCTGTACCCGGCTCTGGGTACATTGCGAAACGATATGGGCGCTTACGGCGGTCCCCGCGCAGTTGAGCAGGACATGCCTGTCGCGATTGCAGATGACCTGAATGATTCGAATGTGCCGGAATATTTCGAGCTGAAGCCCTGTTACCCGAATCCGTTCAATGCGTGGACGATAATCGAGTTTGAGCTTCCTGAGGATGCCGAAGTTGAAGTCTCGATTTACAATATAACAGGACAGAAGCTCCAAAGCTTTGATCGCCGGCAAATGCAGGCAGGTGTGCACCGGATTCAATGGAATGCCAATGATGTGAGCTCCGGCGTTTACATCATTCGGATGGCGACAACGAAATTTTCAGAGACCCGGAAGGTTATGTTGATTAAATGATGCGGTTTTGTTTGGAGTGCAATTCTTTTATGAATTGCACGCACTCGCAGCGCATAAAGGCGCTGCACTCCGGGGGTAGTCGGAATGCGGTTTTGTTTGGAGTGCAATTCCTTTATGAATTGCACGCACTCGCAGCGCATAAAGGCGCTGCACTCCGGGGAACCGAAAGACTTTATTTTATTGAACGGATGTGAAAAGCAGGAACGTTCTCACGTCCCCCTGGTTTTGCCTGCGGCAAAACCGTCCCCCTTCAAAAGGGGATTTCATGAGAGGTTTTATGAAATACAGATATTTAATAATAAATTCGAAAAGAGGTTTTCAATGAAGCAGATAGCTTTTTTGTGTACAATTTGCTTTCTTATTCTGGCGGGCTGTGGCGCTCAAAAGCAAACGGAGCAAATTTACTCGACTGATTACAGGGTGATCAATTTTCACACTCATTTGCGGGGATATGATCCTGCGAAAATAATGGATGTGGAGCAGGAAGTTATGAATGCGACAGACGTAGATATGGTGACGAATTTGAATGGCTTTTTAATGATTGATAAAGAAGAAGATATCAATGAACATGAGAAGAACTTTCTGAAATGGATCGAGGTTCGTGAACAGTATCCGAACGTGCTGATATTTGTGGGGATTGATTATTCGAAACTGAAATCACCCAGCGCCCGGCAGGCGCTGGCAGAGAGACTGGAATGGATGTATGAACAGGGGGCGGATGGCATCAAAATTCTGAAATTACTCGGCATGCATCATCGGGACGAAAACGGAGAATTATACCGGATCGACGATCCTGTGTTCTATGATTTCTTCGAGAAAGCCGGCGAGCTCGGTATGCCGGTGCTGATTCATGTCGCAGACCCTCCGAATTACTGGAAAAATGATTACTATTCCAGTTGGGATTATCCGATTCCGGATTCGAAGCAATATCATCGGAATCTGAACAAACTGTTTGTGGATATTCCATCTTACGATGAGTTGATCGATCAATTCAAAAATGTGCTGCGTGCGCATCCGAAAACGAATTTCGTTGCTGCGCACATGCTGAATATGTCGTATCAATTGAACCGACTCGGAGAGATGTTCGATGAGTATCCGAATTTGTATGTGGATACCTCCGCCCGGCTTCGATATCTCGGCAGGCAGACCCCATACGGAGTGCGGGATTTTTTCACAAAATATCAGGACCGGATTCTGTTCGGCACGGATGCCAGTGTGTCGTCATCATTTTTTAATGATGAAGGCGAGGCAATTGATGAAAAAATTCAGCAAAGAAAATATTTTTACGGTCGCCATTTCGCTTATTTTGAAACAGACAGCTTTGATATTGTCGAGCCGTACGGGTATGAAGAATCATGGCTGCGGCTTGCCGGTTGTCAATTACCTGAAGAGGTGCTGAAGAAAATTTACTGGGATAATGCGGCGAAGTTGGCGAAACGGGTGGCTGAGATGAAGTGAAATCCATAAAGGGATTTCACTCCGGAGTGCATTGCCTCTATGCAATGCACGAACCTGCTAAAAGACACAAATTAGTATTATGGAAGATTATTAGAGGAGTTTTATCGTGTATCGCATAAAAGTCACAATATTTCTGTTATTGATCTCTCTCATTTCAGTAGAGATCGCTTTGTCAGAAAATTATTACGTAGATACCCGCCTGGCAACTGCAAGCGACGACAATTCCGGATTGTCACCTGACCAGGCATGGAAAACCATCACCAAATCATTTTCCGTTGTCCAGCCGGGTGATTCTGTTCTGATCGCAAACGGAACTTACCGGGAGCGGATGGCATTCGGCAGCGTCAGCGGGACCGAAGATGCGCCGATTGTCTATAAAGCATTGGGAGACAGTGTCGTAGTGACCGCCGCCACGCCCATAGACAATACCAAATTTGAGAAAGTCGAAGGCTATGAAAATGTATATTCGATTGTCAACTGGGACCGAATCGGAAATGGAGAATATCGGCACATGGGCGTTGTGGAGACAAATCACGACACATGGGACAAGCAGTATGAACGGGTGACTGACCCGGATAATCATTCGGACTGGTTTTTCGAGCACTGTCCATATTATAACTGGGAGACGAGCATCGGCGGAGTGGAAAAATACGAGGGAAGTTATTTTCAATACGATAGTCTGGTCTACATTCACCCGTACCGGCATCTCGATCCGCGGACGGCAAATCTTGGCATCGAGTTCATCCGGGATCAGGGTGAGCTGGTCTATTTCACCGCAAATAACGAT
>WJJN01000536.1 GCA_014729735.1 Candidatus Zhuqueibacterota bacterium | reverse complement strand
TGCCGTTATCCGAGCAGTAAATAATCAGCGTATCATCCCACTGGTTGGTCTTTTTCAGAATGTCGATCAGGCGCAGCAGCCCGGAATCCGCTCTCTCCACGGACATGTAATATTGCGCCAGCTCTTCGCGGCATTCGGGGATGTCCGGCAGATAGGGCGGCACGATCACATCATCGGGGCTGACCGGATCGATTCCCTCGCGCAGAAACGGTCGGTGCGGGGCAATGGTGCAAAAGTACAGAAAAAATGGTTTATCCGAATCACTGCTGATCAGAGGTTCGCATTTATCCGCAAGATCAGCGGGCGTGTCTTCGGGCAGCCATTTTCCGTTTTTCCGCTGCACCCATTTGAAGTTCAGATATTCATCGAAATGATAGACCGGTTCCGGACCAACGTGATATTTCCCGGCACACAGCGTCCGGTAACCGGCTTCGCCCAATCGCACCGGCAGGCTTTTAAAATTTTCAAAGGATTGAAAATGATGCACAGCATGATGCAATCCGAACATGCCATTCGCGTGATTGTGCAATCCGCTTAGAATCACCGACCGGCTCGGCGAGCAGGAAGCAGTCGTACAAAATGCATTGGTGAACCGGATACCATTTTCTGCCAGATGATCCAGTCCCGGCGTGTTGATGACCGGATTCCCGTAGCAGCCGGCGTCACCGGTTCCCTGATCATCCACCACGTAAAGAATTATATTCCGCTTCTGTTTTGATGACGCGCTGCCAAACAGTTTTGGAGCGACAGACAGCGATGCTGCCGCCAATCCCGATTGTTTAATAAAAGTTCTTCGATTCATGATGGGCTCCTTTTTTTTATTTTTTAAGAGCGTAATTTCGAACAGTTATATTAATGGAATAGTAATATTATTTGTTAAATCTTTAGAACTTATCCCTAAATCAGGACTGTATTAAAAGTTCATTTTTTGGGGTCGGGGTTGTATCAAAAGTCAATTGTCATGTCATTCCGGCTGGAGCAAAGCGGAATGCCGGAATCTCGTAAGTTACATTTAATCAGGAGATTCCGGTACAAGCCCGGAATGACATTAAATGAGAAAATAATACTTTTGATACAGTTCCAGCCTTCTCTAAAAAAAGAAGTGGACTTAAAGTAATAAAGCACTTCCACTACTCACTAAACCAATTCCCGCCGTCCCGGATCATCTCCTCCCTGAGTTCCAGCATCTTTTGTTTCATCCGCGCCACCACGTCGGGATGTTGGGACGACACGTCATTCCTCTGAGAAATATCTTCTTTGATGTTGTACAATTCAAAATATTTCGGTGTGATCTTCTCAAGAAAATTCATGTGCACCGGTTGAAATCCCCACATCGACCACGGTTTGGCTCCCGGCTCAGGTTTGAGTTTTGCCAGAGCGACCTGGTCATAATTTTCCGAGTAGGGAATCAATTCATCATACCCCAGTAAAACCCAGTCGTTTTCACGAAGCATGCAGACCGGATCGTGAAAATAGCGAAAGAAAAAGATGGGTGATTCTCTCTCAATAGAATCAGCAGCTCCCATAAAAACAGGCGAAAGGTCGATGCCATCCAGCGTGCGATTTTGCGGGAGCTGCGTGTGCGTCAAACCGGCAATCGATGGAAGTATGTCCGTAAAAGAACCGGTTATTTCAGATACTTTTCCGGCAGGGATTTTATCTGCCCATTTGATGATAAACGGCACTCTGATACCGCCCTCGAAGTTTAGCGCTTTTTCCCCGCGCAACGGATCGTTTGAGCCAGGAACCTGAGAGCCATTGTCCGAACTGAAGATGATGATCGTATTTTCATCCAGATCATTTTCCTGAAGAAAGTCAAGCAGCCTGCCGACCGCACGATCCATGTTTTCGATTGCACCGTAGTATTTTTGATTGTACTGATGCCTTTCAGTCAACTCCGGCGGTGCAGCTAATTTCACATGAGGCTCATTAAACCAGACATTTATGTAAAACGGCTTTGCAGCATCCCTGCTCGACGAAAGCCATTGAATTGCCTCGTCGACAACCAACTGGCAGGAATAACCGGACAATTCGCCGACAGGATCGCCATTTCTCATGAAGTTGACCGGATTATGATGCGACGGCACTGCATTATTGAACGTGAAAAAAGAGTAATCATATCCCTGATCATTGGGGAGCGGCTGATCCGTTCCCTCGGACGTCAAATGCCATTTTCCGAAGTGTGCTGTCTGGTAGTCTGCTTGTTTCAACATCTCAGCGATTGTGACTTCCTCATCCCGCAGATGCATAGGCGAATTTTGAGGAACCCAATTATAAACACCGGTTCGCGTGGCATTTCTGCCTGTCAGCAACGACGCACGGGACGGCGAACACACCGCCGCGCCGCAGTAAAAATTCGTGAACCGCGTTCCTTGTTGAGCCAGTAAGTCGATATTCGGCGTGTGCGATGTCGGAGGTCTGTCGGAGTATACAGCGTGTGAAGCTCTGTAACAGGACAGATCATTGTACCCCAAATCATCGCTCAGAAAAAGAATGATGTTCGGTCGGTTCCTTTGCGGCGTCATATCGCAGCCGAGCAGCCAGAGACTCATTATTAATAAAAACAATTTCTTTCTCATGAAGTTGACCGGATTATGATGCGACGGCACTGCATTATTGAACGTGAAAAAAGAGTAATCATATCCCTGATCATTGGGGATCGGCTGATCCGTTCCCTC
>WJJN01000069.1 GCA_014729735.1 Candidatus Zhuqueibacterota bacterium | reverse complement strand
GCAAACTCCGCCGGTTGTTGAGCCGGATCATGAATATACGCAGGAAGAAATCGCTCGGGCGAAGCTGGAAGTGCAACTGGCGCTTGGATATTTTCATCGCTACGCCCAAAAAGCAGAAAACGCTATTGAAGAACAGGTATTAGCAAAGGGTGTTGTAGAGCCAGTGAGCTCTTCAATAAAAATAGCCTTTAAACCTATTTTAAACGGAGGTTCAAAATGAAAAAGTTAACAATCGTATTTATGTTATTCATTTTCTGTATTCCTTTTGTGTCTGCACAGGATTATACAAAACATCCGGGATATGTTGATTTCGGTGATCTGGATGAACTTCAGGATGTGGAAGAAACCGTCGAAGTCTTTATTCGCGGTCCGTTGCTGCGATTCGTGTCAAAAGCGACACGTAATGAAGACCCGAACCTGGCAGATTTGTTGGATGGATTATTGTTGATTCGTGTACATGCTTTCGAAGTAACACCGGATAATGAAAAAAAAGTGAATAATCTGATCAAAGACATTTCCAACAAACTCGAGGGTAAAAAATGGGAACGAATGGTTCGCGTGAGAAAACGCGATGAAAAAGCCGAAATTTTCACACAGTTTGGAAAAAATGATGAATTAACCGGGCTCGTCGTGCTCGGTTACGAAGATCGTGATGAAGCGGTGTTTGTCAATATCGTCGGCAGAATAGATCCTGAACAGTTGGGAAAATTAAGCGGCAAATTCAATATTCCATCACTGGATTCTGTGGAAATCGAATACAAAAATAAGAAAGAATAAAGGGGGCGGATCATGAGATATAAAATTTTTCTATTGACAATGATCAGTGCGCTCTTTATTTCTTCCAGTGGATGCATACCGACCAGAGATTTTGAATTTATCGAAGATGCAATACGAAGTGACCTGCATTCTGATATTCATTTGAAAACCAATTTCAAGTTCAGTTTCGGACCGGTGTCCATATCGACCATTCGCCTTTTCGTCGATTTGGCAGATGCGGATAATGAGGCGGAGATGTATTTAAAAGAAATCAAGCGAGTTCAGATCGGTGTTTATGAAGTGCGACATAATCGGTTTGGAAAGGGGCGTGTCCGAATTCCGCTGAAAGTCCGGGATAAGTTGGAAGAAATGGATTACGAATTATTTATAAATGCCAGAGAGCGCGGTGAGCACGTTAATCTGTATTTCAAAGAACTCAACAGATATTTTAGCAGCCTTTATATTATCGTATTTGAAGATGACGAACTAGTGATCCTCGAGGTGCGCGGCAATCTGGAAAATATGATTGAAAAGGCAATACAGGAACATGGCGTGCCCGGCGATCCTAAGATGAAAATTTGATGTTGATTTTTAAATATAGAAAATTTTAAAAAACCTGACAGTTAATTTAACTTGTCAGGTTTTTTTATGAAGATATCCTCAATTAAGTGGTATATTAAAAGGTAATTTCCTGTTATCAGGCATAGTGCAATTATGGCGTTGTCAAGCCGATGACGCGATAATTAAATTCGTATGACAGGCTTCTGCTCCATTTAGTGTCCAACACAGTTTTATAACGCGTGCCATCCTCGGGTCCGACCGGTTTGCCATAGGAATAAAACCAGTTGATGATCGGACTTCCGGTGAAGCCCATCGCGATCCAGTATCTACCTGGAGAAAGCACTGGCCAGTCGCGCTTGAAATCGAAGTCGACCCAGAAATATCCGGATTTAAACGGAATTTGATCCAGCGGAATGAAATCGCTGGTAGAGATGATGTCGCCGGGCATTCCGTTTTCATCTTTCATAATTTCCACCCAAAGTTGCCCGTTTCCGCCAAATTTATGCAGCGCCAGTCCGATTTTCCCCAATTTCAAAGGCTTTTGCAGAACAAACACCTGAGCGTACTGTGCACCGCTGGTTACGTATTCTGCGGTTTCAACCAGAAAATTTTTCTTCATTTCATATGTTGCTGCCCCCTCCTTTTCTGCCGGTCCTCGCGAAGATAAAAAATCCACATCCTCCGGAAATTCTAGATTGCCAAACAAGTACGGGTTGGAGTAAGTGAGCTTTTGCAATTTATCCTGATCGATCGATTCTGGTTCCGGCTCCGGCGCAACTTCGAGCCGCGTGAAAGTGGCTTTCACAGTCGGCACAAGCAGCATTTTGCGCGGACCGTATTTCTGTTTCCGTGCATTCAGAGCCACTTGATCCTGCGGGTATGATGCTTCGATGACTTCCTCGAATTTCGGCGTTGCCAGCGCGCCTTCGGATTGCGTCCATCTGATCAAGCCGTCCTGCGTGGTTTCGTTATTATCAAGCCCGGCTTCAATTCTGATGAAGCGGTTGCTGACGAACAACGCTGTCTGTTGCGGATCGAAGGGAACCCATCCCAAGTCTTCGAAATATACTTCGATCCATGAATGACGTCCCTCAGCCATTTTCAGCGTCAGAATTCGATTTCCCATAGTGACATTGTACGGCTTTTTCAGCGTAACGCCATTAACAACGCGGGAAGGGATACCGACTGCACGCATCAGCGCAGAAGAAAGATGCGAATAATTTTGGCAATTGCCCTTTCCGGATCGAAATGAATACATTGCCCCATAATCCTGAGGTGTCAACACATAGTGCATATGATCGATAACCCAGGCGAGGATTCGCTGCACCGCATCGAATTCTGTTTTGGCGCCTGCTGTCAGCTCTTTCGCCTTCGCGACAATTTGGGGATCAGAGGCAGGAACCTGCTCCGTGGATGTCAGGTATTGTTTTGCATCCGGTGATAAATTCGTCAATGGGAATGTGGATCGTGTGCTTAATTCATTCAGCACTGTCCGGTTCATCGCTGTTAGCGAAATTATGGTTTTTATTGTAGTGCGCGGTTCACTCCAAACGACCTTGATAACCTGATTGCCTCGCTTATCAGTATATTCTTCCTGATTGTTCGGCTTTGGTATAAAATTAAAATTTAGATTCGTAATGCGTTGATTATAGGTCGGTGATTGATAGCTCGTCGGTTTAACAAACGTGAGGTAAAGTTTATTAATAGCCGGATTCGGTTCAATTTGCTGAACCATCTCATAATCGATGCGCGTCTCCTGTCCGCCATTAATCAGATAATTTTCAGCATAAGCTGTAATTGAAAATAACAGCAGACATATCATAACAAACTTTTTCATATTTGCTCCTATTTATATAATTAACTGGTTAATATAGTATAATAAATTTACAATTTCAAGGTATTTATTTATTTAGTGTGCAAAAATCAGCGATAATCTTTTCCAAACATCAGAAAAATTAAATATTTCCTTGCAATTTCAATGAAAATTTACTAATATTGTAAGTGACTGTATTTTCTGGAAAAATGTGAATCCAAGTTTAATTCGGTGCATCTAATAGCCAATAATTATTAATTACTGTTATTGTGTTAATTGTCAATCATTAAGCAAGGAGGAATAAGGTCATGGATAATTTGAATTCCTATTCTGAAGAAGCTGTTAAAATGCTCATGAGTTATGGACCGAAATTGATACTGGCGATCCTCACTCTATTTATCGGTTTATGGGTAATAAAACTCATCGTAAGATTTGTAAGTCAGGCAATGGAAAAGAGCGAAACCGATGTATCCCTGCGTTCGTTTTTATCCAGTTTGATTAGTATATTTCTTAAAATTTTGTTGTTTATCACTGTAATTTCAATGATCGGTGTCCAGATGACTTCGTTCGTGGCAATTCTGGGTGCTGCCGGACTGGCTGTTGGTTTGGCATTGCAGGGAAGTCTGGCGAATTTTGCTGGGGGTGTTCTCATTTTATTCTTCAAACCATTTAAAGTCGGAGATTATATCGATGCACAGGGATTTTCCGGAACGGTACGCGAAATTCAAATCTTGCACACCATTCTAAAGACACCGGATAACAAAACGATCACTATGCCCAATGGCTCATTATCCAATAGTACCGTTACAAATTTTACTACTGAAGAAACACGCCGAGTGGATTTCGTTTTCGGGATCGGTTACTCCGATGATATCGCAAAAGCGAAAGATATCATTCACAACCTGATAGATGCCGACGAACGAATTCTGAAAGATCCGGAACCTGCTGTCGTGATTTCCGAGTTGGGGGATAGTTCGGTCAATATTACAACACGTGTTTGGACCAAAACATCGGATTACTGGGCAGTGAGATTCGATCTCATCGAAAAAGTGAAGTTGCAATTCGATGCAAATGGAATCTCAATCCCGTTTCCGCAGCGGGATATTCATGTTTATAACCACAGCAAATAATATCATTGCTAACTCAAATACAAGTTAAGGAGGAAAGATGAAGCTAACACATTTATTGACAGTCATGCTAATCATATTGATCGCTGTATCTTTTGTTTTCGCCCAAGAAGAAACCCAAACTGAAGAGCCGAAAACGGAAGAGGCGCAAAAGGAGGAGCCGAAATATGGCTGGCAGAAATCAATGGTCGGAGGTATTAATCTGACGCAAACCAGTTTCGATAACTGGGCGCAGGGCGGAGAAAATCAGGTCGCCTGGCAGCTAAATTTGAATTTTAAATTTGTAAATGATCAGGAAAAAACAAACTGGGCAAACTCAGGAAAATTCACGTATGGTTCTACGCAAACAGGTGACCAGGATGCGCGAAAATCCATCGATGAAATTAAACTCGAATCTGTGTTTACCTATAAAGTGGCAAAATATATCAATCCCTTTGTCGCTGCTACCGGTGAAACGCAATTTGCACCCGGATACAACTATGGAGAGGATACGAGAGTGCAAATATCCGAGTTTATGGATCCGGCGTATTTCAGGGAAAGCGCTGGTATGGGCTATAAACCGAATGACATTTTCCAGACCCGCCTGGGTATCGCTTTTAAGCAAACTATTACCGGCGACTATCCAGTGCCCTATGCGGACGATCCTGATACCGAAGAGATTGAGAAAACAAAGAATGAGGTTGGCGCTGAATCGGTGACCGATCTTAACTGGAAAATCGCGGAAAATACGCTGTACACCAGCAAACTGGAATTATTTTCCACTCTGAGTGCGTTTAATGAAACAGATGTGAATTGGGATAATGTTGTTTCCACTAAAGTTACTGAATATATCAGCGTGAATTTCAATTTCAAGCTTTTTTACGATCGGGATATTTCAAAACAACGTCAAATAAAACAGGCGCTTGCGGTTGGTTTGACCTACACGTTTTTATAGTAGCCTAAGTGCATTTTCGCAAAAAGGGCAGGAGCTAATACAGAATTGCTCACTGCCCTTTTTGGCATTTTACTGATTTTGTTGTGTTGGGTCGGTTTTTTAAAAAGTGCTAAGACGGAAATCCCAATGAGTAAAACAAATATTAGTAGTTGACTAACAGCAAGAGTGAATTATGTTGGAGCAGATTGATTTATCAAAAAGATTGAAATAAGCAGATTATAGATCGCTCAAATCCGACTTGGAATTAAAATTGAGTCAGATTCAGCGACAAGTGCGAGCTGCTCAAATTCCCGTAATGATCGTATTCGAAGGTTGGGATGGGACACCGCCGGCAACGGGGGGAATATTAAACGTTTGGTGCGGGGCATGGATCCGTGTGGTTATGAGGTCGTGCCTGTTTCTGCCCCTAACGATGTCGAGAGAAATCATCATTATCTATGGCGATTTTGGATGATTATTCCGAAAGGCGGACATATCACCATTATTGATCGATCCTGGTACGGTCGAGTGCCGGTGGAACGGATTGAAGGATTTTGTTCTGAAAATGAGTGGCGCCGCGCGTATCGGGAAATTAATGAAATGGAGCAAATGCTGGCAAATTACGGGACATTAATCATTGAATTTTGGTTACACATTAATAAAGAGGAGCAATTACGTTGATTCAAAGATAGAGAAAACACGACGCACAAACGCTGGAAAATGAGTGAAGAAGATTATCGCAACAGAGAGAAATGGGATCAGCATAAAGTCGCAGTGGATGATATGATTTTGAAGACCAGTTCCAGCTATGCGCCATGGACAAGTTATTAAAACTTAACGAATATTTAGATGAAATATGATTAGACGGTTTTTTAATAGAAAAAACATTAATTTAACTTGCTCTAAAGAGAATTATAAATTATATTATTTTTGCGAATAACGCTGAAATAACTCACAAATTGCGAGAAAATAAGCACGAATTGGTAGAATGTAACTTGAATGTAAAGAGGAGGTTCTACAATGAAAACATTATACATTGTAAGACATGCGAAAGCAGTAAGTCGGGATAAAGGATTCCCGGATTTCGGGCGATCTCTTGTGACTGAGGGCGTGAAAACATCTAAAAAAATGATTAAGAAGATAAAGCAAGGGAAAGAGAAAGATGTCATTTTTGTATCCAGTCCTGCCAATCGTGCGTTGGAAACAGCTCATATCTTCGCAAAAAGAATGGACTATCCGGTCACAAAAATTCTATTGAAAGATGTTATTTACGAAAGTAGCAATGGAAAAGAGTTTTTGACATTGATTCAGGGACTTGATGACGCATACAGAACTTGTTTTCTTTTTGGACACGATCCAAGTATCAGCGAATTCGCAGCTTCAATTTTAACTGATTTTAAATACGAAATTCCCAAAGCCGGTATCGTTTGTGTTGAATTTGGTGCTGAAAATTGGAAATCGATTTCCAAAAATAACAGCAGCTTAAAATTTTTTCAGTTTCCACTGAATAAAACACAGAAAGAAAAATATGACAAGAAGGTGATGAAAGACATTCGTGATAGCTTGATAAAGACAGTAGATTCGGAATTGCGGAAAATTGACGCTGGTGCTGTTGAAAAAATTAAAAAAGACATTAAGAAGCAGAGTAAGAAGATTGCACTGGCGTTTATGGAAGAGGTAGGTGACTATTATCAGTTGATAGCGGAAAGTGAACTGAAATTTGATAACGATGAACAAAATGCAAAAAAACCGGTTAAAAAAGAACAAAAAGTGCAGCAACCTCCAAAAGCAGAAAAACAAAAGAAGTCTAAAAAGAAATCGGAATCCGTTCAGAAATCTACACAACCGGCGCCTAAAGCAGTAAATACTGCACCGAAACAAACGATAAATAAAAACGAAACGCCCCCCAAAAAGGAAGCAGTGAAACCAGGCAACTCGAATTCAGGTGTTTCAAAATAGGATTATGGAACAGCTTTTTATCAACAAAGAAATCAGTTGGCTATCGTTCAATGAACGTGTGTTGCAAGAAGCGGCAGACCCGACGACCCCGTTAATTGAAAGGATCAAATTCCTTGGCATATTCTCCTCTAATTTGGACGAATTTTTTCGCGTGCGAGTGGCAACTCTGCAGCGATTGGTGAAACTGGGAAAGAAGGCGAAAAAATTCATTGGACATGATCCGAAATCCGTATTGCTCCTGATCCAGGATATCGTCATAAAACAGCAGCGTAAATTTGAGAGAATTTATGAACTGGTCATCAAGGAACTAGCCAAAGAAAAAATATTTATCATTAATGAAAAGCGATTGAGTGAAGAACAGGCAGAATCAGTGAAATCATATTTCCAGCAGGAGGTTCGACCCCGCCTCATTCCAATTATGATTGACCAGGTTGGACAGTTCCCCGAACTGAAGGATCATGCGATTTATTTAGCTACTCTTTTACAGGAAAATGGCAATTCGCGAAAAAACACGCTGGCATTTATTGAGGTGCCGACGCAATCGTTATCCAGATTTTTAGTATTGCCACAAATCGGTGATAGACGCTTTATTATCCTGCTGGATGATATTATCCGATTCGGCTTGTCGGAAATTTTCCGTACATCAAATTTTACTGCACGGGATGCTTTCACAGTCAAGCTAACCAGAGATGCGGAACTTGATATCGAAGATGATATTTCAGAGAGCTACGTGAAGAAGGTTTCGAAAAGTCTGAAACAGCGAAAAGAGGGGAATCCCGTTCGGTTTGTGTACGATGCCAAATTGCCGAAAAAATTCCTGAATCTATTTATCGAAAATTTAGAGTTAAATGAGGAAGATACGTTAATTCCCGGCGGGCGTTATCATAATTTCAGGGATTTTATGGATTTCCCGAATTTTGGTGAACAGCATTTACGATATGAAAAGTACCCTAAATTGGCGCACAAAGATTTTGATCCACAGCATAAATTAATGGATGTGCTCAAAACAAAAGATGTGATGCTTCATTTCTGTTACCAATCTTTTAATTATGTTATTGATTTATTGCGAGAAGCTGCGATTGATCCTTCGGTCAAATCAATAAAAATGACCATCTACCGGGTTGCGAAAAGATCCAGCGTGATGAACGCGCTTATTAATGCCGCGAAAAACGGGAAAAATGTGGTCGCTGTCTTGGAACTTCAGGCTCGATTTGATGAGGAGGCGAATATATTTTGGGGAGATAAATTACAAGAAGAAGGTGTCAAGGTTATATTCGGAGTGCCCGGCTTAAAAGTGCACTCGAAGTTGTGTCTTATAACCCGCAAAGAGGGGAATAAGCTCACACGTTTTGCTGTTATCGGTACCGGCAATTTCAATGAGGATACGGCAACTATTTATAGCGACCACGCTTTGTTTACTGCGGATAGACGATTAACCGGGGAAGTTGATAAGATCTTTGAATTTTTTGAGACAAATTTCAAATTATCCAGCTTTAAATATCTACTGGTTGCGCCATTTCATCTACGAAAAAAAATACGTAAACTGATCCAGAATGAAATTAGCAATGCCCGTAAAGGGAAAGAGGCATATATCATTCTGAAACTCAATAATTTGGTTGATTCTCAAATTATCGAGAAACTTTATGAAGCAAGCGAGGCGGGTGTAAAAATAAAGCTAATCGTTCGCAGTATGTTTTCACTAGTTCCCGGAATCGAGGGTAGAAGTGAAAATATCGAAGCATTCAGAATCGTAGATAAATTTTTGGAACATACTCGCATATTTGTATTTTGCAATGATGGAGATGAAAAGTATTACATCTCATCGGCTGATTTAATGCCTAGAAATCTTGATCGGCGTGTTGAAGTGACCTGTCCGATCTATAACAAGGAAATTCAATATGAACTTCGGAACTTTCTGGAAATTCAGATGAGAGATAACGTAAAGGCGTGCGTGCTTAATGATAAGCAAGATAACAGACGGCGCAGAACGTTTGCAAATCCGAAGGTGAGGGCACAAATAGAAATATATCACTTTCTGAAGCGACGATTCGACAATTCGAATTACATTGCGCCAGTGACAGAATCATGAAACTCATCACTATGTGAAGAAAAGGTTATTCAATTATGTTACCCGACGGTTTCAGAGACTACTATCAACAAAGAGCAGTCAATATTCGGGAGAATTATAGGACAGCGATTCATTATTTTAGCGAGGATGGAGTTCATGATCTGCGTGTGGAAATTAAGCGGCTTCGTGCATTCTATAATTTGATAAATTGGATCAATCGAAATTTTAAAGCCAAAAAAAGATTGAAACCAATTAGACGGCTTTTTAAAGCCGCGGGCAAAATTCGGGATATGCATGTGCTGCAGCAAATTGCACGCGACAGGAGTAATAAAGAGAATTTAAATATCCATGAATTTTATAATTTGTTGAAACATTATGAATTAGAAGCCAGGGATGACTTTTTTAAGAAGTATAAAAATTATGATCTGAGTATTCTGGAACAAAATTTATCCTATATCGAGACTGCACTTTCAATTATCGATTACGAATACATCAGCCATAAAATGCACCAGCGTCTGGATAAAATGACATCCGAATTAATCGAATTTAAAAACCATCCGCAACTGGAGGAAGCGGATTTACACAAAATCCGTATTCTCTGCAAGGAATCACGATACGTTTTGGAAATTATCCGATCAACCGAAGAAGAGAACGAGAAGTTCAAAATTCTTAATGATAAAATGCGTGCAGTTCATCAGGCGCTGGGGAAATGGCATGATTGCGATGTTTGCCTGCATCGTTTGAAAGAAGCATTGAACCATGATACATTTCAAATGAGTGAAACCAAATCGTATGAAAAATTTGCTTCACTTTTAGAGAGCGAAAAGGTTGATCATATTGCGCAATTCGAGAGGCGCTGGCAGAATTTTACTTCCGAGACCGAACGACTAAATCTGGGAAATTTCGCTAAGAGTCGATAGTTTAATCTCGCAGGTTGAAAATACCCCAAATCAGGCATGGTTATGCTTCATTTGGGGTATTTTTTGTTTGGCAAAAATGGAGGAGTTTTGATTTTTCTGGAGTTATGGCTTTGGCATGAATCCTGTATTATAGTCCGTTAAAATGAATTTAACTAACGGAGGATACCATGAGAAAGACTTATTTAATTTTCGGAAGTATTGTACTGCTGCTTATTACACTCGTGTTTCAAACAGGATATGCCCAGATTGAGAAGAATGTTAAAATCAAGAAAATGGGTAAACCAGCTCTCGGTGTGATGATTACCGATCCCGGTGCTGAACTGCTGGAACAACGCGGACTGGATGGCGGGGCACTTATTCGCAAGGTGCTGAAAGAAAGTGAAGCAGAGAAGATCGGTTTACAGAAAAATGATATTATTATTAAATTCGATAGCAAGGACGTGGAAAGTGCCGGACAATTGAAAGATCTGATCACCGGATTCGAGTCGGAAAAGACCGTTGACATTACAGTGAATCGGGATGGAAACATAAAATCAGTTAAGGCACATTTAAAACCCTCTGAAAAGCTAAAATGGACTGATGATGAAGATGTGACAATTCATCTTGATGATAAGATGCATGGTCCTGATTCGCACGTCTTTTTTAAGAAAAAGATGCGCAGTAGCGATAAGGGCGGATTCTTGGGAGTGCATGCTGAAAACCTGTCCGATCAGTTGCTGAAATATTTCGAGGTGGAGCACGGCGTATTGATCGAGAAAGTGATCGAAGATTCCCCGGCAGAAAAAGCGGATTT